>CALMZT010001017.1 GCA_937870805.1 uncultured Chloroflexota bacterium | reverse complement strand
ACCCCTTGTTCAGAAATGTAGAGATCGCTTATGACCCACTCCCGCCTTACGAAAACGTAATTGGATAAAGTCGAGCTGAATTGCCTTCACTATTCATTCTTGGTCGGCGTAGTAATCCTCAACGACGATATGCCGATCACGCGGCGGACGCACGTAATCCTCGTCGGCGGCTGGACGCGGGGGCAGTTTGATCGCTTTCGGCACAACGTCTTCGTAGGGTATCAGGCTGAGAAGGTGATGAAGGGAGTTCAGGCGAGCGCGCATCTTGTCGTCTGATTCGATTTGATACCAGCGCGCTTCGGGAATATCCGTATGTTCCAGCATCAAGTCTTTGACTTTGGAATATTGAACCCAGCGATTGCGGGTTTCAACATCAATGGGGCTGAGCTTCCAGCGGCGTGTGGGGTCTTTAGCACGGCTTTGGAAGCGTCGTTCCTGCTCAGCGTCGCTCACCGAGAGATAATACTTGATGAGGATAATGCCAGCACGCACCAACATGCGCTCAAATTCCGGACACGATGCCATGAACTCCCAATACTCCTCATCAGTACAAAATTCCATCACGCGCTCCACACCAGCACGGTTGTACCAACTGCGATCAAAGACCACGATTTCTCCGGCAGAAGGCAGATGTTCAACATAGCGTTGAAAGTACCACTGTGTTCTTTCCTGATCTGAAGGTTTGCCTAACGCGACCTGTCGCACACCACGCGGATTGAGTGGTTCGACAAGGCGCTGGATGATGCCGCCTTTGCCTGCCGCATCGCGCCCTTCAAAGATCACGACAACTTTTAAACCTTGCTGTTGTATCCAGTATTGGAGTTTGACGAGTTCAAATTGCAGGCGCACCAGTTCTTTTTTGTAAAATTTCTTGTCCAGCTTACTTTTAGACTCGTCTTCATCCTGTAACTCTAGTAAGTCTGCTTTCTGATGACCGAGATGTTCCTTTTTGTTCTTTTTATGCTTTTTCTTTCCGTTCTTGCCGTCTTCGCTTTCCATCTCCAGAATCCTTTTGTGAAAAAAGAGTGCTATGTGGCACAAGTTAATCATAGATCCCTTTTACAAACATCCCCCAACTGGCTTTACTTTTGAGGGCGCTTCGCGAAGCGCCCTTGGTGTCACTTGTTCTCCAGCTTCGGCGCAAAGAGTGTATAACTTTATGCAGTACCGAAACGAGACGCGGCGCCAGTTTGCGCCAGTTTGCGCGCCGCATCCCTTATTCACTGCACTGCTACGCTGACGCGCCGGAATAGTGGCGCATCCCGATACGCCAAAAGATGCGCGAAACCGTTAGCATGACCGCCGCTAATGCCAGCGCGCCGATGAGCGTTTGAGGCGTTAAACGTCCAGTGAGCGCTTCGGCTGGCACGGTAACGGCGAAGGCAATCGGCACAAGGAACGTCAGCGTAAATTGCAGCCAACCGGGGTAAATGCCGACAGGCCAACGCCCCGCTTCATACATGCTCTCGAAGATCACCAGAATGTTGTCGATACGCACGAACCAGAAGGCACACGTCGCCAGGATTAACCAGAAGCTGTAGACGATTGCACCGCCAGCAATGAGCGCGATACCAAAACCTAATGCCTGTTCTATGCCCACTGTTTTGCCAACCTGTGTTAAGCCAATCCCCAGAACGACGATGCCGATCAGCACATCAACCAATTTCCAAATCTGAATCTGACGGATGCTGACGAGAAGCTGCGCATCCTGCGGCTTGACCAGCGTGAAGTCCAGCGTGCCCTGCCGAACGTCTTCCATGAAACGCTGCATACTCGGCTGAATGACGAGGTTAATCAACCCACCGATCATGAAGTAGACACCAACGACTGCTAATAATTCGGGCGATGTCCAGCCGTTGAGGTTCGTCGTATGATCGAACACCACCGCCAAGCCGCCTAACGCCACGATCAACGACAAGATGGACTGAAAAATCTGCACGAAGAAATTGACGCGGTATTGCAGTTCGTTCAGGATACCGATTTTGAAATATAAACCAACGAGTCTTACGTAAGTCATTTCGCCTCCTCATTTCCCGAAATCTGTGAGCTAAAAACCAACAAATGCCTACGCTCCCACTGCTGCATAACGCTTCACACCCGCACGCCACACCAGTAGCAACAGCATCACTTCCAGCCCTAACCAAATAGTCTGCATCCCGAAGCCGACGAGGGCATCTTCCGGCGTGACTTTGCCAAGCAGCAGTTCTACGGGGAAGGCGATCATCCAGCGGAAGGGTAGGATACTGGCGACGATTTGAATGGGAACGGGTAACAATGACAGTGGTGCCAGGCGTCCGGTCAAGAAGATTTCTGAAACAAAAAATATTTGGAAAATCGAATTTGCCCGCGTCGTCCAGAATGCCAGAATGCCTAAAATCCAATGTGACAGGAACCGTATCAGATACGCCATGAACATCACTGGAATGAACGCCAGTATCGACCACAAGTGGAAGTTATAGGTTGGCGGGAAGATGGTCGCCAATCCCAGCATCATCGCTAGAATGATCGGCAGGGCGACTAGCTTATAGGCAATGTTGCTGGCGATGTCCGTGTGTACGGGATGGATAGGCTTTAGCAGCAGTGCGGAGAACTCTCCTTGTCGCACCCGCCACTCCAATGCATCAGGGGAGAGGGTAACAGCGAAGTGCCGTACCAGCATCCATGTGATGTAGTACGCAGCAAATTCCCCACCTGTGAAGCCGCCTACGGAGCCTTGCTGCTTCGTAATCGTCGTCCACACCGTCATATAGACAATCGGCTCGGCAACGAGGCTCAGAATCCACAGGGCAATCGACACACGGTATTGTGCGACCACTGCCAGTTCAATCACAAACTGCTTACGATAAATCTCAAAGAGTTCACTCATCGGTTTACGCTCCTACTGCTGAAAAACGCTTCAAGCCGATCCACCATAAAGTTCGCATCAACGCGAGAATTATCCCAATCCACAGAAGCTATGTGCCCATGCCCGACGCCACTTGCTGCGGCGTCAGCCTTCCCAACACCACATTAATCGCACAAGGCTCAACCCAACGAAATGGCAAAAACCACGCTATTGTTTGTATCGCTGGCGGCATCAAGTCCGGCGGCGCGCGCAAATTTACCCTCCAACTGCGCCATAACGCTTCACAGCAATTCGCCAGCCCGCGATCAGGACTACGGTTGTGCCGACAATCCACAATAGCTGCGCGATGAAGCCGCCGATGATTTCGTCCGTCGCAAGTCTGCCCATCGCCAACTCAATCGGAAATGCGAGTATCCAACGGAAGGGCAGCAGCGAGGCAATGACTTGCAGCGGGACAGGCAGCAGCGCTAACGGCGCGAGTGTACCGCCAAAAAACGTTTGCGAGATGCTGTACATCTGCCAGATGGCGTCCAGGCGTGTTGTCCAAAAACCGACCATTGCCAGCGCGTATTGCGCGATGAAACGAATCGCTGCGCCGAGACACGCTGCCGGAATGAACAGCAGCCACGCCCACCAGGGAGCCGTGAATCGTGCTTCAAAGACCAGCGCCATGACAATCAGAATAGGAATCAGTGCAATCGACGAAAACACCTTGTAACTGATGTTCTCGGCAATGTCGGCGTGAATGGGATGCAATGGGCGCAGCAGGAGTGTAGACATCTGTCCCTCGCGGATACGCCACTCAAACAGCCACAAACCTGTCGCCGCGACAAACTGGCGCATAAACGTGAAGATGATGTAGTACGCCGCCAGTTCGCTGTTGTCGAAGCCGCCGACTTCGCCGCCTTGTGCCGCCGCCACAGTACGCCACACCACCAAGTAGACAATCGGCTCTACTGCCATTTGCAGCATATTCAGCAGCGTACCGACGCGATACTGCATTTTGAGCGCGACTTCGACTTTGATATGTTCTCTATAGATGCTTAATAAGCCTGCCATCTCAACCCCCTACCGCCGAATAACGCTTTATTCCTATCCGCCACACGAACCGCATCAGCGCAATGCGAATCAACAGCCATACCCCTTGTGTCGCAAAGCCGCGCACTGCCTCCTGAGGTGATAATCTGCCGAGTATCAGCTCAATCGGAAAATAGAACACCCAACGAAAGGGCAAAATTTCCGCGATGCTGCGTATTGCAGGTGGCAGCAGTGGCAGCGGTGCAAGCGCGCCACTCAAGAACGTTTGCAGGATGATGTAGATTTGCCACACAGCATCCAGTCGGGTTGTCCAGAATGCCGCCGTCGCCAGTGTCCACTGCATCGAAAAGCGCAGCGCCGCTGCTAAGACGACTGCCAACGGAAAGGTTACGACTGCCCACCAGGGCGGATTGAGCGTCACCCGAAACGCCAGCCCTAACGCTAATGCCATGATCAGGAGAATGGGCAGGGACATCAACTTTTGGCTCGTCGTTTCGGCAATGTCGCCATGCACCGGATGCAGCGGGCGCAGCAGCAGTATTGACATTTCACCTGTTTGGATACGGCGCTCAAAACGCCAGGGACTGGGTGCTGCCCCCATCTGCCGCACAAAAATAAACGCCAGATAGTAGACTACGAAGTCCGAAGCCGTATAGCTTTCTACCATCCCGCCGCGTGCTTCTGCCACGTTGATCCACACCACCATGTACACCACTGGCTCGACCATCAATCCAAGCAGCCAGATCGCCATATGCGCGCGATAGTGCGCCTTGATGGACGTTTCCATCTTGAAGAACGCACTGTAAATTTGCAGCACGCTTCAGCCTCCCACCACCGCATATCGTTGCATCCCCGCCCGCCAAATGAATGTCATGACAGGCAAGCAGCCGATAATCCACGAAGTCTGTACCGCAAATCCCTGCCCCATCTCTACGACTGTCAGTCGGTTCAGCAGCGTTTCAACCGGAAAAGAAAACGCCCAGCGAAAGGGTAGTATGGCAGCAAGCGTATGCATAGGGACAGGCATCAGCGCTAACGGCGCGAGTCTGCCGCCAAAGAACCATTCGAGTGTGTTGAAGATACCGTTGGTGGCAACCACTTCTACCAAAAATGGTGAACAGGATATTCGCTCGATATGCCAGAAACCACACGATCCGTGTTTGGATGTGCAGACGATAGCTTTCAATCACCCGCCATAGCTTTCATCACGTTGCTATCATCCGGCGTCGCAAAAATCTGTTCAATCGCGTCTTCGATAGGTGGGTCTTCGATGCTCACATCGCTAATGGGCAGTTCTGCCAGCATTTGTGTGATGATGCGCGCGGTGTCATTCTTTGGCACACGCAGGCTGATATGCCCATTCTCAGTGCCGAGAACTTCACCGTATACCGAGAGCCGCTGTGGGTCGATGCCTTCTTCGCCGAGTTCGACAATGATCGTCTTCGTCGGGTTCATGCGTTGAACGAGCTTCGCAAGATCGCCGTCGAACAAAATCTTGCCGTGATGGATGACGACTACGCGCTTACAGAGGGCTTCTACGTCTGCCATGTAGTGACTGGTCAGCAGCACCGTCGCATTATGCCGTTCGTTGTATTCCTTGATGAAGTTGCGGATACGACGCTGCGCCGTTAAGTCCAGCCCGATTGTCGGCTCGTCGAGGAACAGCACTTTGGGCTTGTGCAGCAACGCCCCCGCGATTTCGCACTTCATGCGCTCACCAAGTGATAAGTTGCGCACGGGTTTTCCCATCAGTGGTGTGAGGTCAAGTAGTGCAACGAGTTCATCCAGTGTCTTCTTAAACTCATCGCGTGGGATGCGATAAATCGCGCGGTTCAATTCAAAAGAATCAGCAGCGGGGATGTCCCACACGAGTTGATTGCGCTGCCCCATGACCAGCGTAATCTGCGTCAGGAAGCCGCGTTCGCGCTTGTAGGGCGTAAATCCCAATACGTTTGCTTCGCCGCTGGTCGGATGCAGCAGCCCGGAGAGCATTTTCAGCGTGGTCGTTTTGCCCGCGCCGTTTGGTCCCAAAAAGCCGACGACTTCGCCTGGCTGTACGTCGAATGAAATATTGTCTACTGCCTTCACTTCGCGCGTTTTGCGTTTGACCAAACTGCGCAGCGCGGCTTTCATCCCGGCTTCGCGTTCGGTGACGATATACGTCTTGCGCAGATCACGGATACGGACAGCAGGTGTCGATGCGCTCATAAAATTTGTTCCTATTCACCTTAGGTGTCATCAGCTTATGTGTATTGAGGGTTCTTAAAAGTCTACTAGGGTTCGATAGCTTTGTCCAGTACCCAGTTGAAAAAATTAAAAAGCAGATCATACATTTCAGGACTTTCGCTTGCACACAAAAAATGAGAAAACACGACCTGTATTTCCTCCCTTGTATCTCTCCCCGCTCACAACACCCATCACCCACAGATTCGATGCGAGGGAGAGGGGGTCCGGGGTTTACAAGGGTAGGTATTTTATTATTGTTTCAACGACACGTTCAAAAAACCACATCATTCAGCCTATTTTCAGGCGCGAACGCTCACTGCGAGAGTCTATTCCCCCTCTCCATGTGCCTGGACTCCCCCTTGCACACCTGTTTCAAAAATGGGTAAGCGAAGCGGCGGGGATACAGGGGGTGAGGTTTTGGCGAACACTCAACATCACTCCACAAAACATTGTGAAGGGGTTGGGGAAAGGGGGCGCAATTGAGCTTTACTCCGTCTTTATTCGTTAAACTGCATCATCAGCTAAACAGCCATTGTTAAACCTTCTTTAAGCCCTCAGCACTTGTGATGCTAGCCCGATGCTTTGGAATATACCTCGTTTGCCACCAATTTGTTAAGATTTTGTCAAAATCACTTCACATTTTAGGGGTTTTGCCCTTACAATCTGATTCACATTAAGAATATGTGAAATACCTTAAACTTGATTTAATAATTGGAGCGGTAATGATTAACCCCAAACTGCTTGACCTGGAAAGGGTCGAACAGATCAACAGCGTCAGCAGCACACCCATCGACTTCACCCGTTTGTTTTATATGTTGTATCAGGAGATGGATCAATCGATTCGTCACTCCGATACCAAAGCACAGTTGGTGTTAGGGGTGAATGCTGTGTTGGCAGCAAGCAGCGTCAGTTTCGCGCCCGGCATGGCGCAAGCGTTTCTGAATGCCAACAGTTCGTGGTATCAGCGCGGTGCGTGCCTGTTCAGTCTGGCGTTGCTGGTGTTTCTACTGGGTTCGATTTTCTTTGCCCTGTGGACTGTCGTGCCGCATACGAAAAAGCGGCGTTTGCATGAGAATCTCTATTGCTTTGGCAGTATTGCGATGATGAGCGAGGAAGATTTCACCAGACGCTTCCTGAGCCTTTCGATGGATGAGTTAAAGGCGACGATCATCGCAGAAATTCATGCCAAAGCATACATTGTGCAGCACAAGTTCAGCAGTGTGCGCCTCAGCGTCAACTTCCTGTTCTTTGCGGTGTTATGTTGGGTGCTGGCGCGCCTGCTGCTATCCTTCTAACCTTTACCACTCTTGAGACGACGTTGTAGAACGTTAGCCTCTCCAATTGCAACCCGCACCATCCTCTTTACAAGAGTGTGTTTTTAATGCTTACCTCAAAATACTGCCCAAAAGACTCAACTTTCAACCCTATTTCGATGCTCACCGTCTCGTCACGCGAAGGGCGTTCCCCCTCTCCACGCCGCACAAACCTGCTGCCAGCCAAATTCCAGCAGGGGAGAGGGGGTTAGGGGGTTTACAAGGGTAGGTATTGAATGCTTGCCTCAACAACCCGTTCAAAATACACCGCACTTAAGCCTATTTTGATGCT
>CALMZT010001016.1 GCA_937870805.1 uncultured Chloroflexota bacterium | reverse complement strand
TCATCCGCGAGATACGCGACAAGTTCAACCTGACGGTGGTGCTGATCGAGCATCATGTGCCGCTGGTGATGGGGCTGTGTGACCGCATCGCCGTGCTGAACTTCGGGCAGTTGATCGCGCTGGGCAACCCGCATGACGTGCAAAATGACCCGGCGGTGATCGAGGCGTACCTAGGAGACTAGGGGTGTTAAAAGGGCTATGACTCAAATTTTAGCCTGCAAAAACACATTTATCAGAGTAAGTTTGTTGTTGGGCAAATGTAAAATAGTCAGAGATGTGGGGAAAAAGGTGGGTGGCAAACCAAATCCTAACGTTGAAGTTAAATGTAAGCGGAAAAAGCAGTGAGGGAACAGGGAATTTACAAGGTTGTTAGTCGATAGTCGTTGGTCGATAGCAAGGTTGAGCGTTCGCCAAAACCTCACCCCAAACCCCTCTCCCACAGCGCAAAATGGGATCGGTTGGGGGCGTGTGCGGCGCGGGAGAGGGGCTTCAAGACTCGCGTATGGGGACACTTTTGTTCTGTCAATCATTGAAAACGACCTCGAAATGGTTAGGTTTAATGATCTCTACAGGAAAGTGTAGCAAAAAATGAGGGGCATTTGCGTTCCTTTTGACACTTTAATGCGATATGTAATGTAAGTAATGAGTGATGATAAAGCATCGCCTATGGCTAAAGCCGATAGGCTGAGTTGAAAATGCGGTAAGCCCACTGAAGGGGCTGGAAAGACCTCAATGGGTTCAACCTCACCCTAAATCCCGCCGCTGCGCTTACCCATTTTTGGCACAAGTCTCGTAGACGGATTATCGACACATGGAGAGGGACTTGAGACTCGCGTTGTTGGGATGTTTGAAAGTGTTGTACAGCAGATGAAATCCATTTGAAGAAGCAACCTATGTCATATGCCGATTTTGTATTGGTGGTTAGCATTTTTAGTCTTATATTTGGTTTAGCGTGCTTATTTCGCAAAGACTTCATCTGGAGGTTGAATAAGCTCAATAATCCGAAGTTAGGCGAACTCCCGGACGAGCATTGGCACAAGAAAACAGAGCGATTAGGTGTCCTCATAATAACATTAAGCATCCTGCTTATTCTTTACGGGATTTCAGCCAACTAAAGGAAACCTATGAACTCACCACGAAGAACGATTATGCTGTCTGCTAAGCGAACTTATTTTATCTTTGTACTGCTGATGGGCGTGCTGGTGATGGCGGTGCTGCCCACTAGACTTCACGCGCAGCTTGAGCCGACCCCCACGCCGACGCCGTTTGTGGTGCGCTCGATCTTTGCGAATGATACGTGCGCGCCGCCGTGTTGGTTTGGGCTGACGCCGGGCGTGAGTACATATCAGGAAGTATCAGCATTTTTTGAAAACCCAATTGACGAACCATCCGTAAGTTTCGGTCTATGGGTAATGTACGGTACGGTTGATGGTCAAAGACGTATCACAAATGGCAATTATCGTTTTTCGTTTCGGACTCCTATAGGTCGTCCAAATAACGTTGATGCTCCTAATGGTATTCTGACGGTACGCAATAGAATACTGTATTCGATTGATGTGTGGATGTTTCCCGTTGTGCCGCTAGAACGAGTATTAGCCGCTTTAGGCAACCCTGGCGAGGTGCGTTTTGAGCGTGGCGAACCCTACCGACCAAATTTGCACTTTGTTTATCCTGAGTTCAACATGCGTGTCATACTGACATCTGAGTGGGAGGAGTGTGATCTTACGGAGATTGAAAATGTATTTTTGGTTGATGTCGTAATTTATTACTCCCCAGAAGCAGCGTTAGATATTGCAATACCTTCGCCAATTAAGCGGCGAAACGGTCAAGACGGCGAACGCGAATGCCGCTGAAGGCGGTAAGGCGCTGC
>CALMZT010001015.1 GCA_937870805.1 uncultured Chloroflexota bacterium | reverse complement strand
AACGTTGATGTGAACCATTTTCATGCACTGCTGCAAACCACACCCACGACAGGAGAGAATCACCAAGCGGCTGTCCAACGCCTGACTCAAGCCATCGCCCTCTATCGCGGCGATTTCCTAACAGGTCTATCTCTGCGCGATTGTTCAGAATTTGAAGTTTGGCAAACCCTCCAAACCGAAACTCTGCGGCGCGAATTTGCAGGCGCGTTGGAACGTCTTATCGACCATCTGATTACGCTCGATGATTTTGAGAATGCCAAGACACAGAGCCGCCGCTGGTTATCCCTCGACTCGCTGCATGAACCTGCCCACCGCCAACTGATGCGCCTCTACGCATGGACAGGACAGCACACTGCCGCGCTTCGCCAATATAAAGACCTTGAAAATCTTCTGGAACGCGAACTTGGTGTCTCCCCTGATGGAATGCCACTAGCAATCGAATTAGCAGCCACATGGATACAAATCCTCTCCTGTGAAGAAATTGCGCAAGAGATTCAAAAAGGCTTGGATATTCTCACTACAGAAATTCGCAACATCCCGGAACGTCACCGCAGTTTGCGTGCTGTCTTTGAGCAGACGTGGGAGCGCTTGAACCTCGAAGAACAAAACTGTCTCGCGCGGCTTTCAACGCTGCGTGGCGGATTCCACCTCGAAGCCGCCCAAGCCGTTGCCGGAGCTTCTCTTCCGCTTTTACTATCACTGACCAGCAAATCGCTGCTGCGCCGTAACGAAAACCAACGCTACGAAATTCACGAACTGCTGCGCCAGTACGCCGAACAATAATTAACTCCTGAGGACTACATAACAACCACTGATCGTCACTGTCAACATTTTCTGGAGTTTCTGTGCCAGCAGGAACCAGCATTAAAGGATAGACGACAGCCTCAAGCGTTACGCGTCATTGAGCAGGAAATCGACAATATCCGCAGCGCATGGTATCACGCCGTCGTTCATGACCAATTTACACGGCTGCAAAAGGCACTTCTAGCACTGGTGTTGTTTTATATGTCGTTAGGAGAATTTCAAGAGTGTTCAGAAATTACTTTAAAAGCGGCGGAAAAACTCAACGAGGAGAATGAAGCTGAACGCCTGCTCTTGGGACAGCTTTTAGCCGTTCAGGCGTGGGGCTACGCCATGCGCGGTCACCTGCGACAGATGCTAGAAGTTGCAGAGCGCAGCCTCAATCTACTGCATCTGTTTCCCAACCATCCAGACACTGCCCTTTGCCTGATGCTGCTTGGAGATTTGAAAGGCGCGCCCGGCTTGCCCGAAGAGGACGCCGCTACTTTAGTTCGTGAAGGGTTAGAAATTTGCCGCGCTCATGGAGATGAGTGGGGAGTCGCCTATGGACTGTTTGAGTTAGGACAGCTTGCACACGTTGGGATTAGAAACCAGCCTCAAAATGTTTCACGAAATCGGGCACCCTCTAGGGATTCTGTTAGCGCAAGGTTCATTGACAAGAATTGCATATACCTTAGGCGATTATCCAACTGCCAAGCGTATCCTCGAAGACAACCTCAGGCTGGCAGAACTCATCGGCAACCGTCGGCTCATCATACAGATCAGAGCCAACGATCTGCTCTACACTTACGCTCACGATCATTCAAAACAGGTCGCGGTGCTGCAACAGAGTTTCGATTTTTACAAAGAGCAGGGTGACGTGGGGCAGGTGGCGTGGACGCTCTATGAAATGGGGACGATTCAACTGCTTGATGGTCACTATGAAGGGGCAGAGCGTTGTTACCTCCAATGCTTTCCCATGTTTCAGGAAATCTACGACTTTCAAGGCATTTGCTGGACATCAATTTGGCAAGCGACGATTGCCTTGGCGAGGAATGAACTCGATAAGGCTGAACAGCTTGTCAACAACGGCTTACAGGCGATTGAAGGTCTCACGTTTCCCTGGGGCGTTTCGGGCGCGCATTATGTGTTAGGAGACATCGCTTTAGCGCGGGGCAATCGTGATGAAGCGCAGCGTCATTTTGTCGAAGCAGTGCGTATCGCCAATGAAGTGCAGTCCATGATTCAGATTCTACGCCATCTTTCGGGTTTTGCGGCATGGCTCATAAGCGTCGGAGATTTAGAGCGTGCCGCAGCTTTGACAATTTTCTTACAAGAGCATCCCGCTATATGGGTCGATACCAAAAAGCGCACGGCGCAAATGCTTGAGACACTGCTTCCCTTGCTGACATCGGAGCAAATTGAGCGGGCGCGTAACAAAAGCAAACACTTTACTATCGAAACTGTCATGACGGAGTTCTTGCAAAATATTCCTTTACGATGATATATTTCATTATATTACATATCAAGGTTGTAAATTATGGCTGAGTCTGATAGCATTTGTTTGAAATTAGTGATATAGTGGCATATAAGTTATAAGACGTAATATTTAGGCGTTAATGATTTTATTGAGTGAAAGAAGGGCTTCTGTGGAATAGTGTCGTACTACCACTGAACTATAGGGTCGAAATTTTATGTTATCGTTTCGCCACCACACATCACGCAAACTTCTGTTTTCATTATTTCTTTTTATTTCCTCATTTATTCTGAGTTTTCTTCCCGCACAGGCACACACAAACCAATTTCCAACCTTCGATGAAATCGGTAGCTCCGCTGCTGCTACGACATTTTTTGTAACCAATACGAACGACGCTGGTAGTAACTCGCTGCGGCAAGCAATTCTCGACTCAAATAGTAACGCTGGACAAGACACGATTCAGTTCAACATTCCTGGCGCGGGGGTACACACGATTGCTCTCGCCAGCGCGCTACCAACCATCACCGACTCTGTGATCATTGATGGCACATCTCAATCGGGAGCGAGCTGCGCCTCCTGGCAGCCAACGCTGCTGATTGAATTAAACGGCGCGGGCGCAGGGGCAGGCAGTGACGGTTTGGTAATTAGCGCGGGCAGCA
>CALMZT010001014.1 GCA_937870805.1 uncultured Chloroflexota bacterium | reverse complement strand
GAGTGACTGCTTAAAGGTCATGATAGATTTCTCTCAATTGCCAGTACATAAGCGGCGCATTATACACTAGAGGTAGTAACGCTTAAATAGCGTTTAGCGGTGGTACGGGACTTTAAGAAATATTTCATTAAAACTGAGCTTAGCTTTCCTTTGCTTTCAGTTGATGAAAATTAAATGTTCAAGTTCCTCCAACTTCTTGACAAGATTTTTACTTTAATTTACACTCCAAAGCAGTTAGTTAGATAAACTAACTAACTCATTTCACAAAGTTTTTTATATTCAGGAGAACCAAAACCCATGAAGCGCTTTTTATTTGTTGCCGTGCTTCTCGTTTTGCTCACGATGGTGGCAATTGTCCCCGTCCGTGCGCAGGGTGAGACGCTCGAGATCTACATCACCGGTCTCAGTGAAGACGTTCAGAACTGGTTCCGTGAAGTGGCATTCCCCGCCTTCCAGGAAACATATCCCGATGTGACCCTGGAAATCATCACAGGTGACTGGGGTTCATTCGACGCCTCTGTCGCAGGCTGGATTACCACGGGCGAAGGTCCCGATATCGTGTACCTCGGCTCCGAATATGCGGCAACCTACGGTCCTCTGCTGACGGACATGGACCCCTATCTGGCGGACTGGGAAGAACTCGATCAGTTCCTGCCCGCCGCTCTCGAAACCGCGACCTATGACGGTAAGCTGCGTGGTTTGCCGCTGCTGATGAGCGCTCGTCCCATCTTCTATCGCAGCGACCTGATTGCTGAAGGTTCGGAAATCCCCACCACGTTTGAAGAAGCATTGGCATTCTATGAAGCAAACAGCGAAGTCGTCGATGGCGCAATGACCCGCATGGGCTTCATGGACATCGGCGGCATTCTGTTCGACGAACAAGAATTCATCGCTTACATCCAGAGCGCAGGTGGCGAACTGTACTATGAAGACGGCACAAGCGCCTTCGACAGCCCTGAAACCGCCGAAGCGCTGCAATATATGTATGACCGCCGCCGCATCATTATGCCCACTGAAGACACCGCCGGTCTGCCGCCCATCGAAGGTCCTGCGATTGCTTCCGGTAATGTGGTCAGCGGTATCTGGGCGATGTGGCAACTGCCTCCGGTCTCTGACCCTGTTTGGGAAAACATCACCATTGCCCCATACCCTGCTGGTTCGGGTGAAAACGCCCGGCAAGTGGTTCAGGTCTTCACCGACTGGCTGGCAGTCCCTGCCTACAACGAGAATCCTGAACTTGCTGCTGAGTTCCTGAAGTTCATCACCAGCCGCGAAAACGCCATCGCGCTGTCGGAAATCGCAGGCTTCACTCCTGTCCGCACAGACGCTTGGGATTCAATCCGCGAGAGCAGCCCAGTGTGGGATACCATCCTAGGACTGGCAGAAGAATTCGGTGTCGGCTTCGCTGACATCCGTGCCAGCGCCGAACTGCGCCCGTTGATCCGCGAACAGGTTACGCTGTTCCTCACCGATCAACAGAGCCTGGAAGACACTCAGCAGAACCTGAAGGACGAATACGACGCCATCCTTGAAGACGGCGGCTTCCTGGACTAACCCATTCTGGCGAGGGACAACCCCCTCGCCTCTTCTCGATGCAGAGGCAGCAGGGGGCGGGCATAAAACCGCCCCTGTTGTTTAAGTAGGGCAAAGCTATTCACTGTATAGCGCGATAAAATTCTCCTGTCCAGTGAGTGGAAGGAATTTGAACAAATGAATGTTGAAGCACAAGCCCGCTTAGAAAACATGGGTTGGGCGATTGTCACAGTCTTATTTATCATTGCCACCAGTTATTTGCTGGGGCTTCTGGCAAAATTCATTGCTCGGCTTTTCAAACAATCTGAAGCCGAACAGCAGCGTGTGTTCTGGGGCTTTATGTTCGCGGGACCCTGGATTGTCGGCTTCATTATTTTCGTAGTGGGTCCGACATTTGCATCGCTCTACTACAGTTTCACTAAGTATACCCTTGGCGAAGCGCCTGAGTGGATTGCACTGGAGAACTATCGCACGCTGCTGATGGGTGAAGGCGCACATGGTCGGCGCTTTTATCAGGCGATGTATAACTCATTCTACTATGCTATCGTCGGCGTACCGTTGCAAATCGCCGCAGCGTTGGGCATGGCAGTTCTTTTGAATCAGAAAATTCGCGGCGTGCGTCTTTTCCGCTTAATCTTTTACTTACCTGTCATTTTGGCTGGTGGACCTGCCATTTTGCTGGCGTGGCGTTATATGTTTAGTGCCAATGGCGGCTTCATCAACATCATCCTGCCCGGA
>CALMZT010001013.1 GCA_937870805.1 uncultured Chloroflexota bacterium | reverse complement strand
AATACTTTTATTTCTTCTCAACGAACAACTCAGCGAATAACCGACTTACTATAAATTCCATGCCCAATGCCGCAGCTTCTGGGAATTAGGTCAATGGACAACTGGCTAAACCAGACCTTGTTGCCCTTACGTTATACGCCTATTTTCCCTGAATACGCGGTTTCATCAAACAAATTTGGCACCATTTGGTTTTAAGAATAAAGACATTTTTATTCGCTACATGATAATAAATACATGCCCTTATTTTTGCTTTTCCACGCAGTAAGGCGACCCATTTTGCCCGTATAAAAATAGCTGATGAGCTTAAAATGAGTATTTCATGAGCAGCATCTTCGATTGACGCTGCATAGGTGAAAAAGGAACGTGGTGATGATGTGGAACGCAGACGTTTAGTGTCGAAGTTAACATACCTTCCGGCACGCTTATTTACCAGCCTGCGTCGTCGGGGAAGAGGTTGACGTATTCGGTGCGCGTGCGCGGCTCAACCATCATGTCGGTCACGGTGTCACGCCACGTCAGGTAATGCGCGGTTTCGCGGTGCTGCGCGGGCGCATCTTTGGAGCGATACACTTCCACCAGCACGAAACGTGAGGGGTCATCTGCCTGCTGAATCACGTCGAAGCGCGCGACGCCTGGCTCTTGTACGCTGTTGCGCGCGTTTTCCAGTGAGGCAGCTTTGAAGGCGTCCATAAATTCTTCTTTGACGTGGATGTAGACGAGTACGATGTGCATGATGTTCTCCTTAGTGGCGATCAAGCAGTAATACAGTTTAACCGCCAAGACCCCAAGTTCGCCAAGATTGAGAAGAAGATTGAACCGCAAAGGCGCAAAGTACGCAAAGAAATGGAACCGCCGATGACACTGCGTTGAGTACAACGGAGGACACCGAGAAATGTAGAGAAATTTAAGGGCGTACACGTTGGTACGCCCCTACAGACGACTAATCCGCGCTTTGTCTTTGTTCCGCCACATCGGGAATCACTTTTCCACGCCCGAAGATACCCATGATGCGTTCATGAAGCGGAGCAAGCATACTGTACGCCACCGGGACGACGATCAGCGTGAGCAGGGTGCTGCTGAACAAGCCGCCGATCACCACTGTGCCCAACTCTGAAGCGATGATCGCGCCTTCCGACAAGCCTACCGCCAGCGGTAATAACGCGAAAATCGTGGCGAACGCCGTCATCAAAATCGGACGCAAGCGCCGTCCGCCTGCCTCGATGAGCGCGTCTTTCACGTTCATGTGGCGCTCATAGCGGTTGGTCATTACGCGGTCAATGAGCACAACGGCGTTGGTAACGACGATGCCGATGAGCATCAGCAAGCCGATCATTGCCGAGATGCCCAGCACGCGGTTGGTGAGCGTGAGCAAGATCGCTGCGCCTACGGGAGCGACCACCACGCTGAGCATGATGTCCAGCCAGTGAACGGGTGAGCCGAACGTGATAATCAAAATCACGATGACGATCACAATCGCCATCGCCATCGCCACGAACAGGTTGGCGAAGCCTTCGGTTTGTGTGCGCGCGTCAAAGCCTTCACTCACGGTCACGCCAGCGGGCAAATCGGGGATGGCAAGCACGGCTTCTTTGGCGTCGCTGATGACGTTGAGCGTATCTTCCGTTTCGAGTTCACCTGTGTAGCTGACCGCCGATTGTCCATCGACGCGCAGATAGGTGACGGGCGCATCTTCTCCCGCCGCGCCGATCACGCTCAAGGTGCTGCTGACGTTCACCAAGCCGTCAACATTGTTGAGCGCTTCGATCACTCTGGCATCGAGTGCCGCGAGTTCTTCCTGTGGACCCGACACCACCAGCGCGAACGCCCCAAAGCCGCCGCCTGCGATTGCACCGCCGGAAACCGTCACGTTGTCTACGCCGAAGATGTTTTCCGCGCCTGTGCGGATGGTCTGTGTGTATTGGTCAAGCAGTTCCGGCGTTTCAATGCGAATGGTCAACTGCGCCTGATTTTCCGATACACCGCCGCCTGCGCCAATCAGCGACTCCAGACTCAAGCCGCCGCCGCCAATGACCGTTTCAACGGCTTTGATTTCCTCGGCAGGCACATTTTCTGCGATGTAGTTTTCCAGTAGTAACACTTGCTCATTGGTCTGGATGATCGTCGTGTTTGCAGGCAAATCTATCGAGACGGTGATTTGCGGTTCGCCGAAGTCGGGCAGGAACGCGGCAGGACGACCAGCGAACAACAGCACGCCGATGACCATGCTGGCGAACGCGACAGCCAGCACGATCAAGCGGCTGCCTGTGCTGCCCAATGCCCAATTCAGCGCCGGGACATACAGCCGTTCGAGGAAGCCCTGTTGCACTTCTTCGTCGGCGTTGACATTGATGAGCAGGTACGCTAACACCGGAACGATGGTGATTGCCACGATGAACGACGCCATCAGCGAATAGGTCACAGCGAGACCGAACGGCATGAAGAATTGGCTGATGAGACCGCCTGTTAAACCCAGCGGCAGGAACACCACCACCGTAATCACCGTCGCTGCGAAAATGGCAATCGACACGTCGCGCGTCCCGGCAATGATGGCTTCACGCTTGTCGCCGCCTTCCTGCATGTGGCGATAGATGTTTTCCAGCACGACAATCGAGTCATCGACCACGCGCCCAATCGCTACGGTGAGACCCGAAAGCGTCATGATGTTGAGCGTGATGCTTGCCGGGAACAGGCGCAGAATGAAGCCAACCAACGGCGTATCAGCAGACGCAACCAGCGCGCCATGCACCGCCGGAGACAGCCAGTGCATCAATGCCAGCGCCATCAACACCGACAGCGGAATGCTCACCGCCGTGACAAGTGTGCTGCGCCACGCGGGATAGGGCAGCTCACCCGGATAGATCAGAATAATCAATCCGGCGACGAGCAGCATCACTAACGGTACTTGCAGCACGAGGTTAATCTGTGCGAACGCTGCGCCGAAATCGCCGCCTGTTGCGCCCGCATTGGCAAGCGTTGCAATGAAGATCAAAATCAACGCCAGCGCGGTAAGCACAGCGCCCGCAATACGACGTGGTGAACGCGACCATCTACCGCTGCTGAGGAAGATCAGGATCATGACGATAGCAAACACGCCGCCCAAGCCGCCTTCACGCGCCACGCCGCTGATCGACTCCTCGATGAAGCTGGCTTGCTCAAAGACCACTGATACGTCGATATTGGGATTTTCGGCGCTGATTTCGCGCAGCAGTTCATCGACGGTGCGGAAGGCTTCGACGGTGTTGGCGTCTTTGTCCTTGTAGATGGTAAGCTGCAAGCTCGGCGCGCCGTTGCTGCGTGTGACAGTGCTGGACGGCACAAATGGCTCAGCGCTGGAAGCGGCACGTTCTTGCAGCGCTGTTGGCAGAACTTGCAGCACCGTGTCGGGGAAGGCTTGCAAGACTTCGACACGCAGCGTATCAAGGGCGGCGGGGTCACGCTGCAAGATGTACTGCGCAGCTTCCGGCGGGAAATTGCCGAACAGCAGCGGACCAAACGCTGCGCCGCGCGGACTGTCGTAGATGCTGTTCATCATCGTCACGGCGTCGGGGAAGACGAAGTTGGCGGGGAAGCGGAAAAAGTCGTCCGCCGAGTCGAGTTCGATACTGTAGAAATTTGCCAGTATATCCCAATCGGCGTTAATCGCAGGCGCTGCGGGGTCGGCGGCGGGAATGTCTGTTGAGTACAGGCTGGAAAGCGCGGCGATGGCGGGCGGCTGTTCACCGCTGGCAATCGCGCTCAGTTCGGCGGCAATTTCAGCATCTAAAGTCGAGAGGAAATCTTCGGGCAGCAGCGCCAATACTGACGGCGAGAATTTACGCACGACTTCTACGTCTAAATTCGCGTAAAAGTTAGTTTCGTGTAGTGACAGGTATCTGACGATGGCGGGCGTCAAACTGTCAAACAGGCGCACTTCGTAGCCCGCGAACTGTGCTGGCACAGTCTCGTTGATGCGATTGAGCACACTCGAAGCCGAACCGTCACCCAGCGTCAGCAAATCCTGTGCCGAGTTAAGCGGCGCTTGGCTAAACTGCGGCTGTGCGGCAAGCGTGTCCCACACATCGGGCAGCGGCGGCGTCACCTGTGGCAGCGCCAGCACATCATCGGAGAAGTAATCGAACACCTCTGCCTGTAAGCTGCTGATGAATGTTGGGTCATACTCCGCGACGAACGCCACTGCGTCGGAACTGATACAGCCGATGAGGATAGCCGCAAAGTTCGCATCCTCGGCACTCAGGTCCGCAAAGCCGACACCGCATTCGCTGAGCGCGCCAAACAATGCGCCGATGTCGAACGAACTGGTGTCGAAACCGCCTTCGCCGCCCTGTTGCAGCGCCGTCGGGTCACTAAACAGCAGCATGAAGTTGAAGAAATCTGCCGCGCGCAGCGTGCTTGCGCCAAGTGTGCTGGCAAGTTCTTCGGGAAGCTGAATGTTGAGCAAATCGTCAGCCGTGTTGAGTTCGACGCCCAGCGTGCCACCGATGACTGTTAACAGTTCGGGCAGCGCCGGACCTTCGGGAACGTCGGCGGTTTGCACAGGTGCGGTGTCTTCTGTGGGCGTTTCGGTAGTGGTTTCTTCGGTAGGGGCGGTTTCTTCGACGGGGGCAGGCGTGACCTGTGCATCAGTTGTGCCGAATACACTGAAGGTCGCCAGCGGGAGATCGTCAAAGCTGAAGCTAATCAACTGTGGTGGGGCGATGCGCCACGCAGACGGCAGGTTAACGGGGATACGCTGTGCTTCTGCGTTAGTGATGCTGCTGGCGAGTGACGCCGCCGCCAACGCATCGCGCGTGAAACCATCCAGGCTGCTGATGTAATCCGCAGGCAGCGCCGCGAACACTTCCGGCGACATGGCGACGAGTTGTTCCGCCTCGAAATAATTCACCATCGACGGCGCAATCGTCAACTTCGGGCGTCAGGTCATCAGTTTGCCCCAACGAGCCGACAATGCGTCCATTCGTGCGGAAATCGTTCCAGACGTTTGCCAGCGTGCGCGTGCCGCCGCGCATTTCCAGCAAATCCGTTGCGTTGACGAAGCGATCCATCTGCCAGCTTGCGGGCAGGGCGGGCGCTGTCGTCGGGATTTCAACGGCAGTCGCGCTCAAATTCGTGACTGCGGTTTCGTCTAATGCATCCGTACTGCCAATCTTTGCTGCCACCACTGCCCATACTTCGGGCGACAGTTCCAGCAGCAGGCTCGTACCGCCTGTGTCTTCCGCCGCAGCCGCCAGTAACCCCGCTTGTTCGCCGGGCAGCACCTGCCCACCACTGACGTTGACGCGCGCCACCGCATCAAGCGTTTCCAACTGTGGGATGATGTCCTGATCGACAATGCGCCGCAGTTCGCTCTGGTTCGCCGCCGCGCTGACGGTTTGCGACGCCATATAGGACACTACCGTGCGCGTCGTGTCCTCAGACAGCGAGTCCCACACTTCGGGCGTCAACTGGAACAGGAAATTGGGATCACGGGATGCGAGGTAGATCATGACGTCGGCGGTCATGTCGTTGAGCAGGCGCGTGGCAAACGCCTGGGTGTCCTCACCTTCTGCGCGCTGAATCGTGCGCACTGGCAGCCATACTCCCTCAACGGCTGCCTGAATTTCATTGCGCAAACTCACCTGATTGATGCCAAATTCGTTGCGCACGGTGATGACGCTGCCGAACAATCCTGTCGTCGTGGATTCGACATTCACCACGCGGGGGATCTGGCGAAGGCGTTCTTCGAGGGGCAGTGTGACGATGTTCAACACTTCGTCGCTGGTCATGCCCGACACTTGCGCGAGGACGATGGTTTGGGGGAACTCGACAGACGGAATGAGTTCCAGTTTCATCTGGGTTGTGCCGATGATGCCCAACGCCGCGACCAGCAGCGTAATCAGCAGCGTGAGCACCCAAAAGCGCAGAGCGAGGCGGGTAATAAATGTGAAAACAGATTTCATTCGTTCTCCTGAGAGGTAGTGGGGCGATTCATCGTCCCCATCAGTTCATCGACAAAGGCAACTAAACGTTCGTGGTTCTCGCCGCTGCACGCTGCCAGCATTTTGGCAAAGCGTTGGTTCTGGACGAGGATCACTTTCAAAAAGCCGCGATTCATGCGCTCCGCAAGGGTTAGCCCCACTGCTAACCCTTCCAATGCGCTCAAGCCGGTTTCTTTGGGGAAGCCCGCCGCGCGCAGCTTATCGACGAGATCGCTGTGCGAAAGCTGCAAGCTGATGATGACCGCCGCGACCATTTCGGTGATGAACAGCATGGGGGTGTTGACGGCGGGTAAACGGTCAAGCAGTTCTTCTACAAGGTCGTGGTATTCATCGGTCTGGTTGGTTGCCAGCTTTTTCAGGACGTGTTCACGTACTTGCTCCCAATCATGATACTCTTTGATTTCCCCTGTGAGTGTAGTGACGATGCGCTGTGCTTCTTCAGTCGGCACAAACACAATACTAGTACGTCCGCGCTTCGCTTCCTGTTGCATATACTGTGAATGCACCAGCCCGCGCTTCTCCAGAATGCGCAGCATGTCATACGCCGTGATGGCGCTGACGCCTAACTTTTCGGCAATCTGCGTGTAATGGAGTGGCTCTTGTGATTGATGATAAAGATCAAGGAACGCGCCGAAGAATGCTTTCTGTCTGCCTGTGAGATTCATTTGGATACCAAAAAGACATATTTTCCAAAAAAGACAAAAGAATTCTACACGCGAAACTCAACTATAGGCAATAGTCGAGTTAAAAGTAGAAAGGGGAAAGTGAAAAGGGGAAAGCAACGAGTGTTCGTTCTAATGACGTTCAGCGCGTAAAAGGTTTATCGGCAATGAACTGGGTTCAAGTTGCTTCGCAGCTTTCACAAGATAATACGGATAAGGGGATGCTTAGGGGCAGACTAATGTGTCTAGCACCATCGGGCGCACCTGCGTGTGCGCCCCTACGCAGATGTTCGCCTCTAATCGTTCACTGCATCAAGGGTTTCCGATCAACCCTTAGCCGAACGCAGGCAAAAGAAGTTTGCACCGTGTCTGGCGGCAATCACTGAAATAAATTTTAACTCCCGATGCCCACCAACGGGTCATTTACATTCACGGAGAGCGCCGCGCACACAAGCAGCACCAAACCATCGGCGGGCGCTGTATATTCTCCGAGCACGTCGCCGAAATAGTCTTTCACCACACCCACTAAATCACCCGCCTTCACTATGTCTCCAACCTTGATCGTCGGATACCAGCAGCCGCTGTGTGCTGAGCGCACCCAGGGCCAGCCGTTGAAAATATGCAGCGTCGTCGATTGGGCTTCACCCGCTAAAATAGCGAGATGCTGCGCTAGACTGCGACAGCCATTGAGCAGCAGTTCTGTATTCGGCTCGTCCAGGATGCCAAGCTGCCCGGCTTCTGCCAGCAGGGCGGGGATACCCAATGCCGTCGCCGCGCTGACGGTTGTTCCCATGATGCTGTTCAGGGGCATCAAATAGGGGATGCCGAATGCCTCTGCCATCGCGAGTGACTGTTCCCATAGCTGTGCATCATCGCTTGTGGCGCAGCCGACGAGTGGAATGAGCGCCTCTGGAATATCACCGCCGTGCAGATCGACCCATGCGCTGATGTGTGGCGCGACGGCGTTCATGATCGTGTACGCCATACGTTCCGCTACTGTCCCTAACGCCTTGCCCGGAAACACGCGGTTCAGGTTCTTGCCGTCTTCAGGCACGAGAAAGGCTTGACGCGCGTGAAAAGCGTTTAAGCTCACAGGTGACATGACGATGACCGCGCCGTTGACGACTGTGGGGTCAAGTTCCCGTCCGAAGCGTATTGCTGCCTCAATACTTGGATACTCCCCGCCGTGAATGCCCGCCGTTACCAGCAGCGTTTGACCATCGTTCGCCCCATTCACAATCACAATCGGCAGTTTGACGCTCGTCCCAACGACGTTCAAAAACCCCTGCGCTTTTGTCCCACTGGGTACGCTTATGTCTTGAATCTGTAAGGATGATTTCATGTTTTTGACCCCAAAGACGCCATGATAAATGTGCGTGACCATACCGCATCGTGCCGGCTGTGCCTATGTCCAATCAGCGTTAGGGACTATCTACAAGTCATTCCAGAATTCGTTTTTGCGCGGGACGACACGTTGGTCGTCCCCTACGAGAGCGCGGCATAATCTGCCCGCTTCATTGTTACCCTTTAAAACGTGCTTAAAAGTTGAGTGCCAACGATATAAGTGAAGCAGATGAATTTGACTGAAACTGTGAGTTTAAGTCACTGATGTTACGCAGGCTTAGCTCGAACAAGGGGTTTAAACCCCTTGTTCACAGGTTCAGTGTGCGTAACCTCAGTAAGTCAGTGATTTGTGATCCCCAGAAAATCGCTGTTGTGAACAATGGGCAGCCAGTTGAATTCCTCGATCAGCTTTTTGTAGGCGAGTCCCACGGGGCGCGGCTGGCGATTCATATCGTATAAGCCGACGGAATGCACACGACCATTGGCTTCGCGCAGCGCCGTATCCCAATCCACCTGATCGACCAGACTATACCAGGTAAAACCCATGACAGGGATCCCTTTGGCGCGCATCCGCAGGATATTTTGCCACTGCTTCCACAACCACGCGACGGCATTCTCCTCTTCGCGGATATTGGTTTCGGTATGCATCAGCGGCTTGTGGTAGCGCTCATAATAATCCATCGTGAGCAAATACCAGCCAAACACCTCACCCACGTGAAATACGCGCCCCTCGTCGTCAAGGATACGCTCATTGGTGACGTAATAATCCGTGCCCACCACACAGTCATAGTGATACTGGTTCATAAACCATGTATAGTCGTCACGGTTCACGCCGTGTTGCAGCAGCCAAGCATACACATCGGCGCGCACCTGATTGCCATACAGCAAGTCGAGTCCCAAAAAGCGAATCTGGTTTTCCCATTCGGCGCGAGCGTTCGCGTTTTTACCGATGCTGTGCGTGAATTCTGTGCTCTCGCTCTGTACAAAAATCGCCTCTTGCTGAAATTTGAGGATTTCGTTTTGTGCCAGTAAGCTGCCCTTTGCCATGTGGCAGATCGCTTTAATGAAGGCGTCATCGCTGGCAAGCTGTTCGTTCCACCAGCCAAAGAGCGCGCTGAACTTGGCGCATACAAAAATCTCGTTGATCGGTGTGTAAAAGCGCACCCAGGGATAACGCCTGGCGAAGGTGCAGGCATAGTCCATGAAGGCGTAGGGAAATTCGGGATTCTGGAACGAGTTGCCCAACCAATCCGGCATCCCAAAGTGACACAGATCAATGATCGGCTCGATGTTGAGTTCGCGCATTTTGTACATCACGGCGTCGATAAACGACCAGTCATAAACTTCGCGTGCAGGGTTGACCTTGTGGTACGGGATACCATAGCGCAGATAGTGGATGCCAAGCTGCTGTGTCAAATACAAATCTTCCTGCCAGCACTGGTAATGGCGGGTGAGTTCCAATTCATCGACACGATGCGCGCCATTGTTGGTCGTGGGGTAGCTGCATTCGATTCCGGTTGCCAGCATAATCGTGCGCATAATCTATCATCCTCAACTAACGACACCTGTAACGCATTATATGATGCAGACTGTCAGCGGAATATAAACGAACATGTGTGTTGAGTTATCAGGTTTAGGGATGTAGTTATCCGAAGTAGGGGCAAGGCATACCTCTCGGGCATCAAAATAACGCTTAATGCTTTCTCGCAGCGGGTTCAAAACCCGCCGCTAGACAACATCTGGAAACCTCTGAAGAGGTTGGCTCACAGAAACGCCGCTGTAGAACAACCCTTTTAAGGGTTTGCAAACCCCCTCTAGCCGGAGGTTTTGAACCTCTGGCGCGGGCAACGCAAGCGTTAAGACCTATCTTGATGCCTGAGAGGCATGCCTCGCCCCTACAACAAGCAATCTTTGCGACAGTACAATGCTCATTAACTGTAAAAAGAAACGCCCGGCTTAGCCGAGCGTTTGGTTTTCTATCTTATGAGATTTTAGAGTACAAGGCTTAGAACTTCAGGTTCTGCGCCCACTCGTCAATCCGGCGGTTGGCTTGTTCCTGGGCAATACCGTAATGCTCTTGAATCTTGCCTACGAGCGTATCCCGTCTGCCACGAATTTCTTCGATTTCGTCGTCGGTCAGCCAGCCCCACGTTTTACGAACTTCGCCGCTAAGCTGTTTCCAGTTGCCTTCGATTTGGTTCCATAGAGACGTATTTTCGCGATTCATGTGTTACTCCTTTGTTTTCGCCGCAAGCGACTTGCCTGCTTGTGGCAGAATTTTTGGTGGTCAATCAGCTCAGCTTGAGCCTTTAACCTAACATCTATCATAATCCAGAGATATAAGTTTTCCATGAGGCTGGTGTTGGAAGAAGATGTGACATACGCCCCACACGTAAACGTGGGGGCTGCTACTCTCAAACAGGGCTGCACCTCTTTTGAGGGAGGTGTCTGATGACCCCTCAAGTAGTATACGCTGATGCCCCAG
>CALMZT010001012.1 GCA_937870805.1 uncultured Chloroflexota bacterium | reverse complement strand
GGTGGAACGACAGCCCACGCTGGACGAAAGCGGTGCGTCCTTCGCAGCGTGTCGCCTATACCATCGACGCTTTCCGTTGGGCGGAACAGGAATGGTCGCCCTGGTTGCAAACCCTGTGCGTGTGGGCGTTTCGCTTTCCGACGCTCAGCTACGGTTATCCTGATAACTTTGCCCTCGTCGGTACAGATTTTCAGTTACGCCCGATCTACTATGCGCTGCAAGCCTATGCGCGCGGCTGGCAGATGGACAACGACTTATGGCTTCCCCCTCCCGTCGAACCTTAATCGCGCCGGCTGTCATCGTGGCTGCTGCATTGTTGGGATGGTGGATTTACAACGCCACGCTCCCAGCCGAAATCCTCTATCCGACGGGCGAACTGCGTATCGCCGTCGATGCCAGCTACCCACCGTTTGCCGTTGCCACCGAAACCGATTTATTTGGTATCGACATCGACATCGGACGCGCATTAGGTGAGCATTTAGGTGTGCCTGTGCGCTTCATCAACATGGGCTACGACGGCTTGTATGATTCGCTGCGTGCCGATCAAGCCGACATCATCATTTCCGCACTCATCATCAACGAAGCGCGCAAAGGCGAGGTGCGCTATACACGCCTCTATTTCGACGCAGGCTTGGTGCTTGTGGGCAGTATTTCGCGTATGGAGGACGCGCCCGGACATGCCATTGCTTATGAGTTTGGCTCGGTGGGCGATCAGGAGATCAGGCGCTGGGAACGTTTGGTGGAGCAGCCGTTTGAAGCGCAGCCCTATGAACTACCCGAATACGCCTTAGATGCTGTGCGTTTGGGTGCTGCTGACGCCGCGCTGGTCGATACTGTCAGCGCCCGCCTGTATTTACGTCAACATCCTGACTGGAACACCGCGCTGAACCCCATCACTCATACGCCTTATAGCATCGCTGTACGCATTGATCGGTTAATGCTGTTTTTAGAGGTCAATAACGCTCTAGAGGCGCTGGTTCAAGACGGCACTATCGACGCCATCTTACGCCGTTATCTATGAAGGATAAAAGCGGGACGATACATTGGTCGTCCCCTACAATAGTGAATTTGAAATAATTTCTCAGGACTTACGCAGTTGAACCGCGATTTGTGCTTGAACAAGGGGTTTAAACCCCTTGTTCGTGAACCCAACTGCGTAAGTCCTATTCTATTGAATTAGGACTTACATGGTTGACGGGCGCACACGTTGGTGCGCCCCTACGAGTGCGGTGGAAATTTGAACTCAACTGAGCAACTTCTATTCAATATGAGTCCGTTAAAATTTTACCGATAACTGTGAACTGAAAACTGTCAACTTTGTACTAGAATGTTCCCATCCCTGCCGCTATACTGGCACTATGACACACATCGGCATTGACGCACGTCTCAATTACTATCGGGTGGGAGGCATCAGCACCTACACACGCCAATTAGTGTCCGCGCTGGAAAAGCTCGATTACGACAACGATTATACGGTCTTTCACAGTCGCAAAATGCATGGTTCGCTGGTTAAGCGCTTTCAACGCGCGGCGCTGTGGACACCCGCGCATCACCGCGTTGAGCGTTATGCACTCTCGCTTGAATTAGCGCGCCACCGCTTAGATGTGTTTCACAGCCCTGACTTTATTCCGCCTCGGCGCGGCGCAAAACGTCACGTCATCACGGTACATGACCTCGCGTTTCTGCTCTATCCGAAGTTCATGACCGCGGAAAGCCGCCGCTACTACAACGATCAGATCAGCGGTGCTGTTGAACACGCCGATCATATTCTGGCAGTTAGTGAGGCTACAAAGCGTGATTTGATGGCGATGCTCAACGTTCCCGCAGATAAAATCACGGTACAGTTAGAAGGAGTGGACGAAGCCTTTAAGCCTTTGCCCGCCGATGTAGTGGAACGGGTTCGCCAGAAATATGACCTACCGCCAGATTATTTTCTGTTCGTCAGCACGCTGGAGCCGCGCAAAAACATTCCCGGCTTACTAAGTGGTTACGCGGAACTACGCCGACAAGTCCCTGATGCGCCGCCACTGCTGCTGGTTGGCAAACGCGGCTGGCTGTTCGATGTGACACAGATTCAAGGCGAGGGCGTCATCTGGCGAGAAAATATCTCTTACGAAGACCTGCCCGCCGTTTATAATGGTGCGCGCGCGCTGGTGCTGCCTTCGCATTATGAAGGCTTCGGCTTGCCCGCGCTGGAAGCGATGGCGTGCGGAACAGTGCCGATTGTCAGCAACTGTTCGGCGCTACCCGAAGTGGTTGGCGAGGTGGGCGTACAGGTTGAACCGGACGATCCTACAGCGCTGGCGAATGCGCTTTTTAAAACCTTACAAGACGACTCCTGGCGCGCGGAGATGCGACAGGCGGCGTTAGAACGCGCGAAACGGTTTACATGGGAACACGCCGCGCACGCTGCTTTATCGGTCTATCGCGCTGCGTGATGAGGAAACATGCGAATTTTGATGTTAACGGGCAGTTTGCCCTATCCCCCACAGCAGGGGGGCGCATTGCGCAGTTTTGGTATTCTACATGGCTTATACGAGGCGGGACACGAAGTTGTGCTCATGAGCTTTCACGATGGCACAGTAGAGATTGCCTCTACGCCGTTGGCGCAGTATTGCGTGCGGGTAGAAACGATTCACCAACCGCAGCGCACCATTACCCATCGTCTGCGCGATTTGCTGCTGTCGAATGAACCTGACATCACGCGACGACTTTACAGTGATGCGTTCGCCGCTTGCTTGCAAAATCTGCTGCATGAAATCGACATTGATCTTGTACAGGCAGAAGGTTTAGAGATGGCGTGCTATTTGCCACTGGCGAAGATGGCTGCGCCAGATGTGCGGCTGTGTTATGACGCCTTCAACGCCGAATATGCTTTGCAGCAGACAATGGGCAGGATTGATCGCAGCGAAGTGAAGCGTTTGCCCGCCGCGCTGTACTCCCTGATTCAAGCGCCGCGCATCAAACAGTTTGAGCGTCACATTTGCCAACTTTCGGATTTAGTCATTGCCGTATCAGCGGAAGACGCCGCTGAGTTGGGCAAGCTGTGCCCTGATAAGCATATCCCCGTTGTCCCGAACGGTATTTTTGTTGAGCGCTACGAGCAAGCCGCCGAACAACTTGATTTGGGCGAGTCGGCTCTGATTTTCACTGGGACGATGGATTATCGCCCGAATGTCGATGCGATGCTGTG
>CALMZT010001011.1 GCA_937870805.1 uncultured Chloroflexota bacterium | reverse complement strand
TACGGGATCCTCCTGGTGGATCGCTTGCAGCGTTTCAGTGTAAGCGCGGATGGCTGCCAATGGCGTTTTGAGTTCATGCGAAATCGTCGAGACGAAGGTGTCCTGCATCTCCTGTGCCTGGCGAAAGTTGGTGATGTCGCGCACATTAGCGATGATGTTGGCAATGCGACCATCTGCCGTCAGCAGCGGCGCATAAATGATCGCGATACTCAACGTGAGTCCATCGCGGCGCAGCAAATCACCTTCGACGTATAGAGTTTGGGCGGGCGCATCGGGTGAGGGTTTTGGCTGAAGGAAATAGCCACTGGCTAACGCTTGACGCAAATCACCTTTATCGCGCCGCTTCCACACAATCACATCATCATGGCGCTGCCCTACTGCGTCGGCAACTCGCCAGCCTGTCATGCGTTCCAGCGCGGTGTTAAAGCGGATAATACGCATGTTGGCATCAAGAATCATGACACCATCGGCGCTTTGATCGAGCAGTGCCGCCAGGCGCTTCCGTTCCTGATCAATATTTTCGTACAACTGCGCGTTATGCACTGCAATCGCGGCTTGATCGGCGAAACTTTGCAACACCTGCACGTCGTTGGGGGTAAAGCCTTCCCGATAGGAGCGAAAAACAATCAACATGCCGAGCAGTTCATTGGCAAAAATCAACGGAATCGCAACGGATTGGCGCAGCGCGGGATTGATCCCCGCTGCCATCTGTTGCAACCGCATATTCAATACCTCTGATTTTAGCCCATCCTGATCGGCAAACAGTTCGTCAAGCTCCTTATTCAGTTGAGGAATAATGTCTGCTTCGACGCCTAGCGTTGCACGAATGCGATACAAATCATCCGCCTGATGCAGCGCGATCAAGCCCACTTCACCAGAGAGCATAACGACAGATGCATTTAACACACGCCGCAACACCTCGGAGAGGTCAAGCTGTGCGGTAATCGCCCGCGAAATTTCCAACAAAAAATCGCGCTGGCGGACGCGGAAATCAGGTAACATTAACATGACAATGATTGTAACATGACGTTAAGGTGTTGAACAGCGCTCCACGATAGAGTCACATAATAATTTGAACTTACCGCTGCACAATTCAGCCGTATCAGTTAGAATCGAACTCATGTTCATAATTTTCAGTTCAAAGGACATGACGAATGGCAGACACTTCCCTGGCAAAAAAGCTGCTTATCAAACCTGGGTATAAGGTGCTGCTGCTGAATGCGCCGCAGGGCTATCGTGAACTGCTCAATCATTTGCCAGAAGGCGTCACAATCTCCGAAAAAGCGGACGGTGAATATGACGTTGTGCAGCTATTTACGCCTCAAAAAACAGACTTAGAGGCAAACGCTCAAGCTGCCATGCAAGCTGTTAAGAAAGGCGGTTTGTTGTGGATTGCCTATCCCAAGCAGACCGGCAAGATTAAAAGCGATTTGAACCGTGACATTGGTAATGCAATAGTCGCTGAAATGGGCTGGCAAGGTGTCGCGATGATTTCAATTGACGGTACCTGGTCAGCGATGCGTTTTCGTCCAGCGAACGAAGTCGGAAAGTAGAAACAGGTTTTCAGCAAACAGCAATCAGTTATTCAATTGAACACTGGTAACTGTTTACTGTTCCATCACTCTGCATCGAGCTTCGCCATCACCGAACGCACATCTGCCTGCCCGCCCTGAGTCACGACTAACGCCGCCGCGCCGAAGATGCTGACATCTTCTCCCAATGCTGAACGCACAATCTTGAGGTCACGCCAATAAGATGAGTCGAGTGCATATTTTTCGATGGCTTCACGCATCGGCACGAACAGCAAATCGCCGACATTGGTTACGCCGCCCCCAAGGACAATAATCTCCGGGTTAAACACATGCAGCAGCGTGACAATGCCCAAGCCCAGCAGCCATCCCCCACGCTTTATAACGTCAATCGCTAACGTATCTCCTGCTGTAGCAGCGTTCCCGATGACTTTACCACTCACCTGTGATAAATCGCCCTGCACTATATCCACAATTATTGACTTCTCGCCTGCCTGAATGCGCGCTACGGCTTTGCGGGCTAAGGCAGGACCCGCCGCTTCCTTTTCCAGCGACGACACATGCCCACCGTCCGCAACCATCACCATGTGCCCAACTTCCGCTGCCAAACCTTCTTTGCCCAGCAGCATTCGCCCATCGCTAATCACACCGCCACCGATGCCTGTACTCACCGTGATGTAAATCGCATGACGATATCCCTGCGCTGCGCCGCGTATCACTTCTGCCAGCGCTGCGACATTGGCGTCGTTGCCAAGATACACAGGCAAGTCGAACTCCGCACGCAAAATATCCACCAGCCTCACGTTATGCCAGCCGGGCAGATTAGGCGGGGCAACAATCACGCCCGTCATCGGGTTAGCAGGACCCGGCGCAGAAATGCCGATGCCATCCACTTTCGAGCCGTCCTTCGGCAGCACCTGAGTAATCATTTGTTTCATGCGCGCAATCGTCGCATCAGGACCTTCTTGAGCGTGTGTCAGCGTTTCAAAGCGTTCCAGTATTTGTAAATCACGATTCAAAGCGGCAGTACGCAGGCGTGTGCCGCCTAAATCAACGCCAATAATGACATTGGACATCATATACTTCCTTGCACAAAAGTTCTAAAATCTGGTTGAAGCTCCCTATCGAGGCTGGTACAATAGGCTGGCTAGAGGCGAAGCACAACCGTCTCTACGCAACGCCACTGATTTTAGCTTACCAGTTCAATTTTGAGCATATACTATGTCGCGTGTGACGCCGTTACGCCAGCAGTATTTGGATATTAAGCGTGAATACCCCGACTGCATCTTATTTTTCCGCTTGGGTGACTTCTATGAGACCTTCGATCAGGACGCCGAAGTCGCCGCGCGTGAGCTTGATCTTGTGCTGACCGGACGCCCGGTGAGCAAAGAGGAGCGCGTACCGATGGCAGGCGTTCCGCATCACGCCGTCGAAAGTTACATCGCGCGCCTGATTGAAAAGGGTTACCACGTCGCTATCTGTGAGCAGATGAGCGAACCCGATGGGCGAGGCATCGTTGACCGCGAAGTGACGCGCGTCATCACGCCAGGCACAGTCATTGAGCCAGAGTTGCTCTCGGAAGACAAGCCGAATTACCTGCTGGCGATTCTGCCATTAGGGGATGTACAAACGGGCAATTGGCAAAAAGCAGGGCTGGCTTTCGTTGACATCACGACAGGCGAATTCAGCGCGACCCAGCTTGAGGGCGATAATGCACCTGTGCTCGTGTTAGAAGAACTTGCGCGACTGTCTCCGCGTGAAGTGCTGATGCCGCAAAGCTGGACGGAGCGCGGCGTGTCATTCCCTGTCGGTGTTCATCTTACGTCGCAACAGGATTGGCGCTTTGAACGCCGCAATGCCGAAGAAGTGCTGACAAGTCATTTCCGCACGCGCACGCTGGAGGGTTTCGGCTTAAACGAGATGCCAGCAGCAGTAGGGGCGGCAGGCGCGATTCTGCAATATCTGCGCGAAACGCAAAAAGACAACCTCGCCCAGTTGACGACGATACGCCCCTACTCAACGTCACACTTTATGGTGCTCGACCAGTTCACACGCCGCAATCTGGAACTCACAGAAACAATTCGCAGCCGTAAGACACAGGGCAGCTTGCTTGGAATTATTGACCGCACGATCACAGCGATGGGTGCGCGGCTGCTGCGTACATGGATTAGCCAACCGCTGCTGGACATCAACCGTCTGAACGCGCGTTTAGATGCTGTAAGCGCATTTGCTAGCGATGAAATCTTACGTGCGGAACTGCGTGAGGCGCTGAAAAGCATCTCCGACATTGAACGCCTGACGAATCGCTTGCTGATCGGCAGATCAGGACCGCGTGATTTGTTGGGCTTGCGCACGAGTTTGGCAACCGTGCCTGTGATTTTGCAGTTGATTGACAACATTCCGGCGCTGCAAACCCTCAAAGGACGGCTGGACGCTTGCGGCGATTTGTGCGACCACATCACGCGCGCCATCAGCGATGAGCCGCCCGCGACGACGAACAATACAGGCGTGATTCGTCCTGGCTACTCAGAGGAGCTTGACGACATTCTCAACGCTACACGCGATGCCCGCGAGTGGATCGCCAATCTTGAGCCGATTGAGCGCAAGCGCAGCGGCATCCCCTCGTTGAAAGTCGGTTTCAACAAAGTCTTCGGCTATTACATTGAAGTCACGCACGCGCACGTTGGCAAAATCCCCAGCGACTATATCCGCAAGCAAACACTGGTCAACGCGGAACGCTATATTACGCCCGAACTCAAAGAATACGAAACGCTGGTGCTCAACGCCGAAGAACAGATTCTCGCGGTAGAGAAAAAGCTGTTTGAAGAACTGTGTCGTGAACTAGGGAAAGCCTCGCAGCGCCTGTTGAAGACAGCGCAAGCAGTCGCGCATCTCGACGCTTTTTTGTCATTGGCAGAAGTCGCCGTGCGCGAAGGCTACTCACGCCCCACGCTGACCGAAGATGATCTACTGCTTATCCACAGTGGGCGTCACCCCGTCGTGGAGCAGTTGCTGGAGGGTGGCGTGCGCTACGTACCCAATGAAACCCACTTCGATACGATGTCGCGTATCCACATCATCACCGGACCGAACATGTCGGGCAAATCGACGTACATCCGGCAGGTAGCGATCATCACATTAATGGCGCAAATCAGCAGCTTTGTGCCTGCCGATGAGGCAACGATTGGCATTGTAGACCGTATTTTTGCCCGTATCGGCGCGCAGGATGAGATTCACGCCGGGCAAAGCACGTTTATGGTAGAAATGATAGAAACCGCGCGTCTGCTTTCCGCCAGCAGCAAGCGCAGTCTGCTGATCTTAGATGAAGTGGGGCGAGGCACATCAACGTATGATGGCTTAGCAATCGCGCGTGCTGTCGTGGAATACATCCACAACAATCCACGCCTGAACTGCCGCACACTGTTCGCCACACATTACCACGAACTGACTGCCCTGCCGGATATTTTGCCACGTTCTCGCAACTTCAATGTGGCAGTGGACGAGCGCGACGGCGAAATCGCATTCTTGCATCGCGTGATTCCCGGTGGCGCAGATCAGAGCTATGGTGTGCATGTGGCGCAGTTGGCGGGGATGCCGCGCCCCGTTGTAGAACGCGCGCGCCAATTGTTGGAGCAGTTAGAAGCTGATGGCAGCGACTTCGAGATCAAGCGCTCGATGCCGCGCGGACGTGGCGTCAAACCCGCGCCGGGACAGATGAGCCTGTTCGGAGACGACACGCCATCGAATCCGGTGGTTGATATGCTCAAAAAACTGAAGGTTGATGACTTGAGTCCGATTGAAGCGCTGACCAAGCTGTATGAACTCAAAAGGCTGGTGGAGAAGTAGGGGTATAATCTCAAAAGAAGTAAGGAGCAGAACTTATGGCGAATATGATTGTGAGCCGTGAAGTTTATCGGCGGTTGAATAAATTAGCACAACAGGAAAAACGCTCGTTGGATAACATTTTGAACGATTTACTGGACAAATACACTGATATTCAAGCAGACATGCCAAATGCATCCAATGATAATTTGGAGACTGAAATTGAAAACGCGATGAAGGATTTGCGTCCCAGGTTGTATGAACGCGCTCGCCGCTATTGGGAGCAAGTAGGCGATAAAGAAAGACTAGCGCTTAGCAACGAAGCATTTGATGAGCAATTCTGGCTGTTCGATCACGAGGGTATTCCACGCCTGAAGTCTGAACAAGGAACGATTGAGCTTCCGCCCGACCCCCTCGAAATCATTGCCCAAGCTGCCCTACAAGCACAGATGAGTTCGGCTTTTACCAATATCTCTGAACGCAGTCATGAGATTTTACACACGGAATTTCCAGAATATTTAATGCAGCGTTTGCGGGAACAGGGTGGCGGCACTGATGAATAAAGTGCTGATTGACACGAACTTCCTGTATGCACTGCAAGATCGAAACGACAAAAACAATGCCAAAGCACATGCCTTTATGCGTGTCGATAAGAGTACACGTCTCGTGCCTCAAGTTGTACTGACCGAGATAACCTATCTACTGCGTAATTTCATTGGTATCCATGCCGAGATGATCTTCTTAGAAGCCTTTGCAGCGTCAACCTTTGAATTGGTATCGCTGACCATGCCAGACATCAAACGCGCGAAAACCATCATGCAAAAGTATCAAAATATCCGAATTGACTTTACGGATTGCTGCTTAATTGCATTCGCGGAACGGCTGAACATTACACAGATTTGCACGTTTGATCGGCGTGATTTCAGTATCGTCCGTCCCGCCCATTGTGATGTGTTGGAACTGCTGCCGTAGTGTTTCGTATCCAAACGCTGACCAAGCTGTATGAACTGAAACCGGATGGTGGAAAAGTAATGATCGACATTTACTTCGCCAGAATGTTATCAAGAAATGAAATTGTCTCGTCAACCAGCAAAGTGTTTCCTGTGAATGCAGAACACATTGAAGTCATTACAAACACTGAATCATGGGATAGCGTTAGTAAAAAAGGAACACAACTTCTGTGGCTCATTTACCCTAAAATGCAGGGGGATTTTCCAATGCGTGTTGAGATTGTTCCGCTTATTGATCGTTTAGTTTACCGTGATAATGAGATCGTGCAGATCATTGGGAATCTTTGCGGAGTTCTAAATTGTTCTGCGCTTGCGAATCATGGGTTGCATAGCGGAAATCCATATATCTGGTTGTATATCGGAGGACAAAAAGACTATCAAAAAATCGCAATTGATTTGAGTAAGCTCGATACCGAAGATGAATTGAAGATAGTAGGTTATTACGAGAAATGCATTTTTGATTAACGAAGGTTGGTGGAGAAGTAAGGATATAATCAAAGTAGATAGCGGAGACAAGATAATGAAACACGAATTTACTGTTGTGTTTGAACGCGGTGACGGTGATTGGTGGATTGCGACAGCGCTAGAGATTCCCGGCGGCTTTTCGCAGGGCACAACGCTTGAGGAAGCGCCCGAAAATCTATTGGATGCCGTTCGAGAACTTATGTTAGCTCAACGCGAAGCAGCGGAAGCAGAACTTGCCGATAATCCTGATCTTGTACGCGAAACCCTATCGCTTGAAATTTAGATGAAACGTCGCCAACTCACCAAGCATCTCACACAACATGGCTGCGTCATTACACGTCAAGGCAGTGGACACACGATTTATCGTAATCCTGCGAATGGTCGTCAATCCCCTGTACCGCGTCATATCGAAATTGACGACAAACTCGCACGAAAAATTTGTCGTCAGCTAGAAATTCCAGATGTAAAGTGATTATTAATCCCCTGTCGCAGCCACAACCTCCGGCTGCTTCTCTGTTTCCGCTTCGACTTTCGGCGGTTCGGGGATACGCGCTTCTTGTTCGCTAATCAACCCTTCCGAAAACAGTACACGCTTGAAAGCGACAATCGCCACTTCATTCATCGTTAAATCTGGGGTACGCGTCGTCAGGTGTTGCAACGCCAGGTTGGGGATGATAATCAGCTTAATCAGTGGGTGATCGCGGTGCTTGGCGGTAAAGCGCAGCGCTTCATAGGCAATACCTGCAATCACCGGAATCAACACGACACGCGACAAAATCAGCAGCAAAAACGGCGGACGCCCAAACAGCGAGAATACCACCCAGCTAATCAACACCACCGTCAGCAAAAACGCCGTACCGCAGCGTGGGTGTTCAATCGGATACTGCGCGACGGTTTTCGGATCGAGTGACGCGCCCGCTTCGTAGGCGTTAATCGTCTTGTGTTCTGCACCGTGATAGCCGAAGAGCCGCTTCACATCAGGTAAAAAGCCAATCAGCCACATGTAGGCAATAATCAACGCCAGCCGAAACAAATTTTCGATGAAATTGACAAGCGCAGGTCCGTAATTCGCTTGAAACGGCGTTTGGGGAACCACAGAAGCAGCCACCTCAACCGCTTGCGGTGCCGCTGTCGTATCCACTGGATTGAGGTTTAACAACGTGCCGATGCCTGCCGCCGCCGCTGTTGGCAGCAGAAAGAACAAGCCAATTCCGAACGCCAGCGAAATGGCAATTGTCGTCCAACCCACCGGTCCGTTGAAGCTAATGGATTTCTCCGGTGTGGCTTTACCTTTCTTCCTGGCTTCTTCGATTTCTTCATCTTGCACGGCAATATCGGCTGACCACATCAGCGCGCGCGTGCCTAAGCCCAGCGCATCCCACAAGCCGACTAAGCCGCGCACAAAAGGAGTTTTGGCAATACGTCCACGATACAACGTGGCGTTCAACTTTTGTTCATGCACGACGATTTCACCACTTTTACGACGCACGGCAATTGCCGCTGTGCGCGCGCCGCGCATCATCACGCCTTCAATGACGGCTTGTCCACCATACGAAAATTTGATTTCACCCGGCGCTTGTTGATTCGCTGCCATTCTATCACTCCTCAGTATTCGATCTAATCAAGATTACCAATCATTCGACAAGTTGTACATCCCTGTAAAGGACGATCATTCAAAGCTGAAGGTTGCATTCCCCGACGAAGTTATTTCTTCAACTGCCGTGCCACCTTCAGACTGTACCAGCACCCACACCACACCACCAACAGGACACGGCACAACGTCATCTGCATTACAGCGCGCACCCACCAATGA
>CALMZT010001010.1 GCA_937870805.1 uncultured Chloroflexota bacterium | reverse complement strand
CTGTCTCACTGGCTTTACGCCTATGTTGCAGATGTGTTGGCACGGCATTGTGAGGAACACGGGGTTCGGCTGGAGCGCAAACACCCCGCCTACACCTCGCAATACTGCCACGTCTGTGGTAGGTGGGACAGGCGAAATCGCAGCGGGGAAAGGTTCAAGTGCGCGCATTGTGGCTATCATGCTCATGCCGACCAGAATGCAGCGCACAACCTGGAACTGCTGGGATTGGCGGGAGTGTATGGTCTCCGTTGGCTGAAAAGTTCAGAATGTCAAAGTTCTGGATAACCATTTCGTAGATACGTTAAAATTATCCTAACCTATCTATAATTTATCGAAGTTACAGTTTTTGCCCGATTCGCATCACAAAAAAGTGGGGGCGTATGCTCAAAAAATTGTTTACGCTGCTGATTTTATGCCTCGTTGCGTTCCCTGTCGCATTAGGCTTAACACAAGAGACTCCCGAACCCGTGCGGCTGGAGATTACAGGTATCGACCCAACGGGCTTGCCGACAGTCGTCGTCACTGCCAGCGTGGTTGACGCGCTGGGACAGCCGATCAGAGGGCTAACGGAAGCCAACTTCAGCGCCACGGTAGAAGGCATTAACGGCGTAGTGCCGGGTGCCAGCATCGTCAGCGTTGAAAGTGTAGCGGTTGAAGATATCCCCTACAGCGTCGTACTGATGATCGACGTGAGCACCAGCATGGAGGGATTGCCTATCGAACAGGCAAAAGCCGCCGCACGCGCGTTCGTCAACCAGATTGGCGCAAACGACAGCGTGGCGATCATGTCCTTCAGCACGACGGTACAGTTGGTCCAGGATTTTACCACCGACAAAAACGTGCTGCTCAACGCCATTGACTCGCTGCAAGTGGGCGGACAAACCGCGCTGTATCAAGCGAGCTTTGAAGCTGTCCAGCAAGCCCTGAATGCCCCCACTGCCCGCCGCGTGGTGATTATATTGAGTGATGGCGCAGAATTCGGCGACCACAGCACGGCAGGGCGTGAAGATGCGTTACAGCAGGCGATTATCAACGGCGTGCCTGTCTATACCATCGGCGTAGGCTATGGCACTGATCGTTCATTCATGGATTTGCTCTCCAGTGGCACGAACGCCAACTTTTATGAATCTCCTGACGAACAACAGCTTGTGCAGATCTATGGCGATCTGGTGACGCTGCTGCGTTCACAGTATATCATCACGATGGAAATCTCTGTCCCTGGCGATGGGCAAACGTACACGGTCAATCTGCAAGTCAATAGCGACGCGGGTTCAGCCAGTGCGACAGGCGTGATGCGCGCGCCAATCCCCGTGCCCTTAGTCGAAGTGCCGGAAGCGGGCGGCGCATTGAGCGAACCGACTGAGCTACAGTTCACAGTGTTTGCCGACGACCCGCTGACCAACGTCACGATTTCGCAGAACGGCGGCACGCTGCTGTCTGAAGATAATCCGCAGGGTGACAATAGCGAATACACGTTCACCGTACCCATCGACCCGCGCCAGATAGCACCGGGCATTTATACAATTGATGTGCAGGCAACGGACGAAAATGGCGACCCAGGCATAGCCACTTACAGCTATGAAATTGCCGCGCTGCCGAGCACGATAGTCGTCACAGGACTGCCTACGGCTGGCGAAGAGCTAAGCCAAGCGACAGAAGTGAGCGTTGTGGTTGAATACACTCAAACACCCATCATCGAAACGACGGTGAATGTGAATAGCACACCTGTTACCACAATGGGTGATGCGACTTCACAAACCTTCACGCTTGATCCGTATACTTTACCAGCGGGTGACAACACCTTAACAGTTACAACCAGCAACGACGCCGGAACCATCACCCCGTCAGAAACGATATTCACCGTTGCTGCGCTGCCGCCCGTCATCACACTCGATGGCTTGCAGCAAGGCGATGTCGTCACCGAACCGATCAGCGTTACACCGAGCTTCGTCAGCCAGGCACCGATTGCGAGTGTCGCGTGGTTCGTCGACAGCACCGAACTCGCGCAGCAGTTCAGCGAACCTTTCGGCGTACAAATCGACCCGATGGAACTGAGCACAGGCGAACACACGCTGAACGTCGGCGCGCAAGATGCAAACGGCACGACATCAACACTGAGTGTCAGCTTTACCGTTCCCATGAGCGTCGCGCAAACGGCAACGGCTCTGGTGCCTACTGCCACGCCAACATTTACGAACACGCCAACGCCGAGCGCCACTCCATCGCCTTCGCCAACAGTCGATGTTCCGGCAACGCAGGATGCGCGCTCAACCGCCGCCGCACAGTTCGCCGCCGATGCGCAAGCGACCTCTAATACGATTGGCACCGTCACCGCCGCCGCCGAAGGCACGATTGTTGCCCAAGCTAACGTGCAGGCGACCACTGACGCACAGGCGACGGCAGAAGTCCAGGCAACCGCCAGCGCGCAGGCAGAAGCCTCAGCCGAAGCGCAAGGCACGCTTGATGCAGGCAATTTGCAGGCGACGACTGATGCACAGGGCACATTGAGCGTTGAGCAAGCCGCAGCGATGGAAACCTCGCAAGCCAACATCAATGCGACGGTGCAAGCCGCTGTCGCACAAGTAACCGCTACCGCAGAGGGGCGCGATACAGCCAACACACAAGCGACCAACGACGCACAAATGACCGCAACGTCACTTGCCGAAACGGCAGCGGCGCAGCAAACGAATGAGACCGCCACACAGCGGGCACTAACGATACAGGCAACCGCCGACGCGCTGAGCACTTCTGACGCCATTAACCTGCAAGCCACTAACGCGCAAGCGACGGCGAATGCGCAAAGCACGTTGGGCGCAAATGAGCAGGCGACGGCTGAAGCACAAGCCACACTCGACGCTGCGAATGCCCAGCGGACGGCTACTGCCTCTGCTATCGCGTTTGCGACGCAAGACCGCGCGAATCAGCTTACAGCGACGGCAATCATTGCGGCGGCAACACAGACTATGGAAGCGGCGACAACAGCCACTGGACAGGCTGTCGCTGATGCGGCACTCGTCCAGCAAACGGCTACCGCGCTCATCCAGGCAGCAACAGAAACTGCCGCCGCGAATGCCGAACAATTGACCGCAACAGCCCTAAGCGCTGAGGCGACGGAGACAACCGAAGCAAGCATACAAGCTACCACTGATGCAGAAAGCACGCGGCAAGCGCTGGACTTCGCTACGGAAACCGTCGTTGCCGGCGAGACGCTTACGGCACAGGTGACGCCTACCCGTCTGCCGCCGCCCACGCTGACTCCGGTGGGTGAACTGACTGAAGTCGAAGCGCAAGGCACGCCCAACAATACGGTCTTCTCACCGTTGATCGTCGGCTGTGGACTTGGCATCATCCTGCTGCTGATTATCTTCTTCGTGCTCAACCGACGACGCACACGCCCCTCGTAAACAGCAACACCAGATCACCAAGAGACCGACTCATCCAGTCGGTCTCTTTTTTTGTGTATTGGCATTGCCAGCGAATGAGACAACCGAATGCCGCTGCGTTGGATGTCTCTGCACTTGCTGACTGCTGAAAGCTGACCGCTATCCAGTAGGGCAGGCAAAAAGTAAATGTTTCTTTACATTTCATTGACTCTATCTCGCCAGAAGCGTTAATTTAAAGTATAGTAATGGTTTGAAAGTAATATGTGACGATATAGAACATGCCTGTGCAAAACTCGGCAAAATCTGTGCATAACCTGTGCATAACCTGTGCATAACTTTTAGAATCTGTGCATAACTTTGCTATTACCTGTGCATAACTTTTCAAACTTATAGTTAGTAACTAATATATCTGATTAAAAATGTGCAAAAGTTATGCACAGGGGCTGTGCAAAACTCTGTAATGTGAAATGAAATTGTGCAAAACTTTTTGGGATTTGTATGGATATGATCGGTTCTCAAGGGGTCACATTTGGGATAAAACGCTAAAGTTTCGGTCAGTGTTACAAAGTTTTGCACAGTTTGAACAGCCCTACTACTACTAGATATAATATTTAAAACAACACGGATGAAAAATTTTTTAGAACAAAACCTTGTACGAGTAACCGTTCGCCTTTCCCTATAGAAGATGCTAAACTATAGGTAGGCTTAATCTTTTGAGAGGGGCACGATGGACCAAAACCTCGCTGCGCAAATTCAGGAGCTAGAAAACAAAGTTGCGGTTTTGACGAGGCTAGCTGAAGTCAGTACGGTGCTCAACTCGACCTTGCAGCTTGACCGTCTCTTAGGCTATCTGATGGATGCAGCCGCCGACATCGTGGGGGCAGAAGCCGCGTCAGTGCTTTTGTGGAATCACAAATCGCATCAACTGTTTTTTGCAGCCACCACCACCGCCAGCACCTCACAAGCCTTGTTAGGCAAACCTGTACCACTGGAAGGCAGTGTCGCCGGGATGATTATGCGTGAACGGCGTCCGGTGGTGATTAATGATGCACTGAATGATCCTCGCATTTATCAAAGGGCAGGACAACAAATTCAATTTGTGACGCGCTCCCTTCTAGGCGTGCCGATGACTTCCAAAGACAGGATGATTGGTGTGCTCGAAGTCATCAACAAGCGCCGCTTGCCCTGGACAGAAGAAGATCGCCATCACATGACGGTTCTGGCTTCACAAGCGGCTGTGGCAATTGAAGCCGCGCAAATGGTCATTGCCCTGCAAAAAGCCAACGAAGAACTCACCGAACTTGATAAATTGAAGAACGATTTCATCGCCATCGCCTCGCATGAACTGCGTACTCCATTAGGCGTCATCATGGGTTATGCCAGCTTCTTGCAGGAAACCGAAGACGAAGAGATCAACGATCACGCCAGCAAAGTGCTGCAAAGCGCGCTGCAACTGCGCGGCATTATCGAAGGCATGACCAATCTACGCTACCTCAAGCAGAAGTCCAGCGAACTGGTGCGCGAACCTGTGCCGCTGAGCAAGCTGATGCGCGATGTAGGACGCGAAGCGAACGCGCAAGCCAGCGCCAAAGGACACCAGTTCGAGATGGTTTTGCCACCAGACGACGTGATGGTTTACGTTGATGCGGGACGAATGCGGATGGCGCTCAATAACCTGTTGAACAATGCTGTGCGCTTTACGCCGGACAAAGGCACGATTCAGGTTGAAGGCAGATCAAGTGGACAGGATGAAGCGCAAGTTATCATCACGGACAATGGCATCGGCTTGACTGAAGAACAAATGAAGCGCGTGTTTGACGAATTTTATCAGGTCGAAGATCAGATGATTCGCAAGCACGGCGGCTTAGGCATCGGCTTGAGCATCGCAAAGGCGGTGATTGACGCGCACGGCGGCAAAATCTGGGCAACGAGTCCCGGCTTGAATCAAGGTTCGACGTTTTATCTCACCGTGCCGCTGGCAAAACCGGAAATGATCGAGAAAGCTCAGCAATAAGTTTGCGCCATGCCGCTGCTTCGTTACAAT
>CALMZT010001009.1 GCA_937870805.1 uncultured Chloroflexota bacterium | reverse complement strand
ACTTTATACGGTTCACCCTCGGCGGGTCCCGTAATCGACATCAAACCACTCATCGCCTGAATCACGAAGTCATAGCCGGGACGTTCGCTGTACAACCCCGTTTGCCCGAAGCCCGTGACGCTGCAATAGACCAGCGCGGGATTAAGCGTGCGCAGTTCCTCATAACCCAAACCGAAGTTCCCCATCTGTCCCGGCTTGAAGTTCTCGACGACGATGTGGCTTTGTGCTGCCATCCGCCGCGCGATGTCGCGGGCTTCCGGCGTTTTCAGATTCAATGTCAGGCTGCGCTTGTTGCGATTCACGCTCAGAAAATACGCGCTCTGTTTATCCTCTACGCCAGACCAGGGAGGACCCCATTCGCGCGTTTCATCACCGCCGCCAGGATTTTCAACCTTAATCACGTCTGCGCCCATATCGCCCAGCATCATCGTGCAGAACGGTCCTGCCAGCACGCGCGAAAAATCCAGCACGCGGATGCCTGACAGCGCGCTTTTCTCTGTCTGTGTCATGTGATGCTTATCCGTACTTCTGAAAACATCTGTGAGGCTTATAACGCAAACTATCAGCGCTGTCAAACGCCTCCCTCACGGCGTCCACCACGATAGAATATACTCCTCTACATCAGGCGTTTGCGTCAAATTGTATGTAGAGACGCCATCCCACACATAAATATCATTAGCTGCCTCATAGATCAGATGTCCGTTGCCGCCCCATATTGGCACAGATTCGCTTTCAGCAGGCGTTTGCGAGATATTGGCGAGTGAGACGCCATCCCACACGTAAATGTCGTTGTCGTTATCGCTTTGGGTAGTAAATGCCAATCGTCCGTCATTGCCCCACGTAGGGCGGCGTTCCATTGGCGTGAGCATCTGCGAAACATTGCTCAGCGAGACGCCATCCCACACATCAACTTCCCATACGCCCTGATTGTCTGCCAAAAACGCCAACCGTCCATCGCTGCTCCACACGGGCAGGGTTTCGTCGGCTTGCGGCGTTTGTGTGATATTGCTAATCGACGTGCGCTCCCATACGTAGATGTCGGTATTGTTCTCACTCGCCACACGAAACGCCAGCCGCCCATCGAGGCTCCATGTAGGAAAATCTTCGTAAATCGTCGCTGTCTGTGTGATGTTGGCAATTGTTGAGCCATCCCACACGTAAATGTCCGTCGCATTGGGTCGCAGTGCGCGAAATGCTAACCTGCCATCGGCGCTCCACGCTAAAGCTTCTTCGCTAAGATCGGGCGTTTGTGTGATGTTGTTGGTCGATGTGCCATCCCACATGTAGATATCGAAACTCTCGCCAACGCTGACGAGAAAGGCTAATCTGCCGTCAGTGTTCCATGTAAGCGAATTGTCGTAGACATTTAAATTTTGCGCGATAGTAGTGATCGTTCCTCCATCCCACACATTGACATCGGCGTTGCTAGCTTCGTGCGAGAAATAGGCAAACCTGCCATCTATGTTCCACTCAGGTGTAATGTAATGTTCCAGCGGCGTTAAATGGACTTGCAAATGGTGATCAATGTCGAGGAAGTAAAGCGCGTCTTCGTCGGTAGCGCGGCTGAAATAAATCAGCAGCGAACTTGGAAACAGCCGCCCACCAATTTTCGCCGCGAACGTCAGCAGCGTGCAGCCAACGACTAAAATCAACAGGTAGCGAAGCATTGTATGTGTCATCTCAGCAGTATAACAAATGTCGCGGGTTCTTATTCCGCACCTTCAATGCTGTCAAACCGTTCGTTATAATAAAGCCATTGATGATTATATTAGTCAGTCATTTTTGGTTATGTTCGTCCGGAGCTTTGTGAATAACGAATAACCAACAACGACTCACCTGGAGAACTCCATGTCCGAAAACGAACGTATCGTGCTGACGCGCGAAGGCTATAAAAAGCTGGAAAACGAACTCAATTATCTAATGACGGAAGGACGCGAAGAAGTCGCTCAGAGTTTGAGTGACGCTGGCGATGATACCGATATTGCCGAAGAAGAAACTTTCCGTGATGCCGTCGATCAAAAGAGCATGTTAGAAGCGCGCATTACGCAGCTTAAGCACATTTTAGCCGATGCCAAAATCATAGACGACGACCCCGATCCCAACACCGCTTCGCCCGGTGATCGTGTTATCGTGTGGGATCATCAGGAAAAAACCGAACTCGTGTTTGACTTGCTCGGCGGCGCAGAGATTGCGGTGGGGCGGCGGCACGGAGTCTCTATCGATTCACCTGTGGGCAAGGCGCTGTTAGGCAAACGGCTTGGCGACACGGTAGAAGTGCAAACGCCTGATGGTACAGCAACGTACACGATACGCCGCTTTGAGAAGATCACGGATTGATAAACTCTTTGAGCCTGTACAATGACAACGCCAATTGACCCCAACGATAAAATTCTGTGGGACGACTATGTTCGTGCTTTGGAGAAATTTCTTGACCACAAAGCACAATTAATCCGCCAATCTTCAGACCTCAAACAAGTCATTGAACATGGACTTGCAGAGGAGAAGATTAGTCAGGCATTAGGGCTTATGCGAGCCTTGAATGTTGAAGAGCGAAAATCGTTCTTTGAGAGAATATTGGAAGGCGCGAGCTACCAAAACCCCTATCATGTAGGATACCGTGACCTTGTATTGTCATTCCCTAAAACATGGTTGCTGGAAAATATTGAGAAATACGCTCAACCCATTCTCAGCGGTAAGGATAAATATGAAGAGTATATGTGTCTGATGGGCTTATTCGAGAAAATCGACAAGCAATTGGCTATTCGCTTAGCTCAACACGGGGTTGAGAGCGATGACGCGGACATTCGGGAATTGGGACAAGAAGTTCTCAAGGATTTAACCCACAGTTAGCATCTTCTTCGCGCTGATGTTTTTAATGCCCATTTAATCTTGCCGCCGCAGTATACTCATCATGGATGACAGAGTGTGATGCCTATGCGTGTACTGATTGTTGAAGATGAACCCAAAATGGCGGCGTTCCTCAAACAGGGGCTTGAGGAACAGCGTTATGCCGTCGATATTGCGCATACGGGCGAAGATGGCTTGCATTGGGCGCTCAATTTCCCCTTTGACATGATCGTTCTGGATGTGATGCTTCCCGGTTTGGATGGTATGGAATTGTGCCGCATTCTACGAGATCGCCGTATCGCCGCGCCCATCCTGATGCTTACCGCGCGCGATACCATCGATGATCGTGTTGCGGGCTTAGACTGTGGCGCGGATGATTACCTTGTGAAGCCCTTCGCCTTCCGCGAACTGCTTGCCCGCCTGCGCGCGCTGACACGGCGTGATACGCAGCATCTCACTTCGGTACTTACGTGTGGCGAACTTTCCCTCGATACCGTTACCCATACCGCAAAACGCGGAC
>CALMZT010001008.1 GCA_937870805.1 uncultured Chloroflexota bacterium | reverse complement strand
AGGCGGCATCGTGCAAACACGGATGACAGGTAACGCGCTGATTGTCTACGGCGCAGCCAGCGCTTCAGGCAGCAGCACAGGCGGGATGATCTGTGCAGCAGGCACTTCCGCTAGTAGTTCGTAGAAGTTCTGGTCAGCGTCGTCAAGGTTCGCCAGACGTGCGATGTACATCGGCACGAGCGCTTGGTGGTCGGACGGGCGGATACCATACGTGCCCTTCGGACCTTCAAAGATCATGCCTTCCAATACCGGAATCATCGTTTCAGGGAGTGTATCGCCGCCAGTTGCTTCAACCGCCGCCACCAGTGCTTGCGCCGTAGCAAAAGAGCATTCGCTGAACAGATCAGGATTGTCATTATAGACCGCGCGATAGCCTTCAACCAACGCATCGTTGATTTCGTTATCGGGGAACGAGTAGTGATAGACGATCCACGACACATTACCGATGGTGCTGGGGTCACTCAGCGCCACGATGTCATTTGAATTGAAGGCTGCCACGACAGTCATCTGTTCGCTGACGCCTAGTTCTGCGATCTGCTGGAACAGCGTCACAGAACTATTGCCTGCCCAAATCGGCAGCACGGCGTCAGCGCCTGAGTCCAGCACCTGCTGTAGGTACGGAGTGAAATCAGTCGTATCTTCCGGCGCATAGATCGGGTCACCTGTGAAGGTGATACCACCTGCGCCTAATGTTCCCTGTGCTGCTGCGGCTGAGCCACGTCCAAAGTCGGTATCCACCGCCAGAATGACCATGCTGCCAATGCCCGACTCTGCGGCATAGGGCGCGAACGCGAGGAAGTCCTGGAACGTATTGCGGCAGACGCGGAAGGTGTTGACGTTGAAATTCGCGCCTGTGATTGCCGGAGAAGCGGCGGGTCCGGCAAACAGAATGACATCTGAGTCCAGCGCAGTTTGTTGGACGCCCGCCATCACGCCAGATCCGGGCGCGCCGACAAGGATTTCTGCTCCTGCTTGCTCAATCAGTTCACGCGCCTGACTGGCAGCGGTATCGGCATCGCCACCATAATCGCGCATTTCGACGGTCACGGGACGCCCTGCGATAGTCACAGCCGCTAAGGCTTCGTCCATATTGTTGTTATAATCCGCCGGGTTGACGCCTGTCGCATAGAGCAAGCCGAGCTTAAAGCCATATTCCAACTCATAGCCGTAGATCGTCAGCGGACCCGATTGGTCGGTCAACAACCCGATCACCAACGGTTCACCTTCCTGCGCCGTCACGACACTGCCCACCAACAACAGCAGCGCCATCACCGCCAACACTAAAACAAAAGACTTACGCATGAGAATTCCTCCATAGAAAAACTATTCAATACCTACAGGAAAAAAGCGGTTAAGGGACTAAAACCACCGCCTCACCCTCTAAAACCAGCGCGCCCTCCTGATTGGTGCAGTTCGTGCGGAACGTGGCAATACGCTTGTCTTCACGATATTTCACCACTTCCACCGTCGCTGTCACCGTGTCTCCCACATAGACGGGCGCTTTGAACTTGAAGTCCTGTCCCAGATAAATCGTGCCGGGACCGGGCAAATCGTTGCCTAAAATCGCGGAGAGGATGCTGCCTGTGAGCATCCCATGTGCGATGCGCCGCCCAAATCGGGTCGTCGCGGCATAATCATCGTCTAAATGCACAGGGTTCATGTCTCCTGTGGCTTGCGCGAACATCACCACATCTTCATGGGTGATCGTTTTCGTGCGTGTGGCAGTATCGCCAATTTTAAGTTCCATGCTATTCCGTCTGCCTTTCGTTCACGAGTTCGCGCTTGAGAATCTTGCCCGCCGCCGAAATCGGTAGGCTGTCACGGAATTCGATGCTGCGCGGCACTTTATAGCCTGCGAGATGATGCTGCATGTGCGCGAATAGTTCGCCTTGGCTGGCGTTCGCGCCTGCTTTGAGGACGACGAAGACTTTGCCGAGTTCGCCCCATGTCGCGTCGGGCACGCCGACGACGGCACACATTTCGACGGCAGGATGCTTGTACAGCACATTCTCGATTTCGGTGGGATAAATGTTTTCGCCGCCACTGATGAACATATCCTTCTTGCGATCTACGATAGTGTAGTAATGCTGTTCGTCCATCG
>CALMZT010001007.1 GCA_937870805.1 uncultured Chloroflexota bacterium | reverse complement strand
TGGCGCTGCTCAATTTTTATCGTAATTGGAGTACCTGATGACGGCGAACAGGTGTAATTGACCCCCCCATTCGGTATCATCACAAGATGCCCAGGGCGATTGCATCAAAATCGCGAATTGGGTCAAGGAAGGTCAGAAACGTCATTGTAAGGGCGAACCTGTGTGTTCACCCGCTGCTCAGCCCTGTACGCTTGTCCCTACAAAGATGTTGTGCACCCTTGTAACCTTCAAACTAAATTTGATGCGATTGCCCTGACAAGACGCCGAATAACTCTGGCGCAAACAGGTAAAGTCAGGCGATAATCAGGCTTGACGTGGAGAGGAGTCGCGCGATATGACGGACAGCAGCTACAGTATCTGGGTCACGACGGGCGATCAAGCCCTGGGTGGTACGGACTCCAATGTATTTATCCAGCTTTTCGGCACCAACGCACGCACCGAATCGATTCACCTGCCACCTGAAGACGTGTTCGCCTTTGAGCAGGGCAATACTGATAAATTCGTTTTGCAAGCCCCGGACTTAGGCGATTTAACGCGCTGCTGTATCGGGCAGGACGCCAGCGCCGATTCGGGCTGGTATGTTGAAACAGTACGCATTCGTTATAACCCGACGGGCAAAGAATGGAATTTCAACTTTCAGTGCTGGCTAGGGATGGAAGAAGCAGGAACGCTCTCTGCATGTATCGATATTTGAGCCTTTTGCTGCTGTTGCTTCTTAGCGCTTGTAATCTCGGCACCTCGCGACCCACTGCCATTCCTACGCCCGATCTGCCGCGCGTCGAGTTCCAGCAGCCGTTGAACGGCGCGACCATCCTCGAAGGTTCGGAACTGACCATTGACCTTCTGGCGACGGATGAAACGGCAGGCATCGTGCGCATTGAACTGCTGGTTGACGGTATCGCTTATCGTGATGGCGCGCCTGAAAATGATGTTCCCGTGCCGACGTTCCGCGTGCTGTTGAATTGGCTGGCGTCCGGCGTCGGGCGACACACGTTGACAGCAATTGCCTATCGTCCCGATGGCACACCCAGCGATGAAATGACGATTGTGATTGAGGTGCTCCCACGCATGACGCCCGTTCCTTAGCAGTGAAGCCCCTCTCTCCCGCCGCAAATCTATGCCTTAAGTTTTGCCCCTGCACGGGAGAGGGGTTTGGGGTGAGGTCGTGGCGAACGCTCAATTTCCTTGCATTAAAAACTTACCCTTTTGAAGGGGTTGGAGTGAGGTCAAACGCGAACAATTGCCTACTCCACAAAATACCTACCCCTACCAAGATGATGGCATTTCGTATAAAGTCGTATTTGTCGTGACGAACACTTTCTAATGGAGAAATCAATTAGACTGCGAACAATGGGCTTAAGCCCATTGTTGAGGTAAATCATTCGTGTTCGTTTTGATTTTTCCATAAGTACAAACCTGAATACTATCGGAAGCTCATTGGATAGAGCCTATGCCCTATTTACAGCGCCTCCAGGAACGTCCTAGTGCCCAGGACCTCACCGAACGCGAGAATCAGTTCGTTCGTGAACACTTTACGATACATGGCGATGAGGTTTTCGTAGAAAGTACACCTGTCATGTGGGATCAGATCGACGAGGTAGAAGTCGTCAAAGCGCCGAGCGTCAGCGGCTTCATGGGCGTCCTGACACGGCAGGTCTTAGGCGCAGACCGTTATCATGTGGGCATCTACTTCGGTACGCATTACGAAGCGGTGCTGCCCAATGTACCGCTGAATATTGCGCGACACATCATACAGGAAATCGCTTTCCATGCCCCTAACCCTGTGCGCTATAAAGGCATCGAAGGGCTTTCACCTGTCACTAATGAATGAGCTGTTGTTAGCGCTCAGCCGCCAGCGCTCAGCCATCAGCGCTTTTCTCCTCTGTAGCTTATTTTTGCTTCTCACGGCTTGCGATACCTCACAGCCACCCATCGTTCCTTTATCGGCATGGGGCGAAATTCGCACACTCGCACAGGCAGAGCAGAGCAGTGCGCCCGCGCTCTACGTGTCGTCACAAGGCATCGTCACCGCTGCGTGGGTTGGCGCAGACGACACAGGCATTCATCATGACATGCGCCAGGGCACAGGGGAAACGGTTATTTTGCCCCTCCCGCCAGTCCATCCCTATGCACAATCGTTGCATCCGTCTGCGTTTGACGAAACAACGCACCTGCTCTGGCTCGACGCGGACTACCAATTGCGCAATGATCCACTTACCGCAAACACGCAGTATCTCTACGCGGCGCTGATAAATTCCGCGCAAACAGTCGAGCGTGGACCAACGCGCATCTCCAGCCGCCTCACACTGCATTACACGGCAGTAACAAGTGTGGATGGTGGCTTATGGGTCGCGTGGAGTGGCGGGCTACCTGCCGAACCGGAGCTTTACACACAGCGCATCGACAACGCAGGACGCCCCTTGCAGCCGCAGCGCCTCGCCATTAACGCTGATTTTCCGGCAATCGTTCGTGCTGAAGATGGTACGCTGCTGTTGTTCTGGACGCAGCCGACCAGTGGCACGGTTTATCGCGCGCGTTTGGTTGAGGGCATCGCGCAAGACATTACGACGATCAGCAGTTCACCCGTTCTCAACGCAGGTGATCGGTTAGTAAACGTCAGCGCCAGTCTGGATACAACACACGCCTATTTATTTTGGAATATCGCGCGCGCTGATGGACACCCTGAAACGTGGTGGACAAGCGGCGCAGTGGAGGCTGAAGAGTGGAGCCTCCCGCAGCGCTTAGGAATTGCCACGATGGATGAGCCATTCGTGACAGGGTTTAACGGGGGCGCAGGGATTGCAGCGTCGGCGGGTGAAACGTGGCTGTCATGGGCTGCGCCGATGATTGGGCAATATGATATGCTGCCTGTCGGGGTATACGATGGCGCACAGCTTGGCGTGGTTTATCTGCAAGGTGGTGCTGTCGTCGGCTATCAAGCAGTGGTGGCTGTCGATTTGCTCATTGGCACGCCAACACTGATGAGTGACCGTGATCGCCATCTATATCTGTCATGGTCATATCCTACGCCTGCGGGCTATGCTGATCTGCTGCTCACCAGTACACGACGATGAGCATTCCGTTAATCCCCCAAATGTCAGGGGATACATCTAAAGCATCGTGTGTTATCGTAATATGATGCAAGCCTAACTCATCACTCGTTACTCATCACCCTTTATGGAAGACGTTCGCACACAAGCCGCAGCCCTCAAAGAAGAAATTACACAGTACGAAATCAAGATCGCTGCGCTGGAACGCGACATCGCCGATTTAACGCGCGAACTTGATGAATTTCGCCAGCGCTATGACAAAGTGATTCGTCCGGTGGCGCGCCGCCTGGAAGCCGCACTCGATGCTATTGAAGAACTGCGCAAGGAACGTCATCTGCGTTCTCATATGCAGCACGAACGCCCGATGGAATCGATGTGGACGCCACCGCCTAATTATGTGAACGTGGAAACGCAGTTCTATAAGGTATGGATTGAGCCGAAGCAAGACCCCGCGTTCTTCGAGCCAGCGCCACCTCCACCTCCAAAAACAGTCATTACACCCAATGCGGACCCTAGGATGAGCCTGAAAAAGCTCTATCGTTTGCTTGCGCGCCGCTACCATCCTGATCTCGCGATTGACGACGCAGACCGCGCGTATCGCAATCGCATCATGGTGCTCATCAACGACGCCTACGCTGAAAAAGACCTTGATGCGCTGCTGGCGCTGGCGGAAAAAGACGGTATTGTCAGCCCGGATATTCCATTGGCGGCGCTGCATCTGCAAAAGCTGGAAGCGGAACGTAACGAACTGGCGTGGCGCTGTTCACGCCTGCAAGGTAAATATGATGACCTGCTGCACTGCGAGATGATGCGCCTGAAAATCGATGCGGCATTAGCGCAGAACAAAGGGCGCGATCTCCTGCGTGAGATGGCAGAGCGCGCCGAGAACGAATACTGGGATTGTATGGCGCGCCTCGACGAACTGCGCCGCGAAGCCGCTCAAGAATAAAGATCAACGGATAGGGGAGAACATGGATAGTATCGTCACGGCACGCACAGGCGATGAACTGCTGCTGTTTCTGCCGAACGCCGAACCTGCGCCGCTTGCACAATATCCCGGTCTGCCGTTGATGTTTTCCTGTATCATTGCCAGACACAAAGGCGGTGTGCTGTATGTGTTCAATACGTGGCGCAAAGAATGGGAACTGCCATCGGGCATGATTGAGACAGGCGAAAGTCATTACGACGCAGCGCGGCGTGAATTGGAAGAAGAATCGGGGCAAGTCGCGTCGTCGCTCACGTATACAGGGCTGTGTTTGCTGCGCATCCCGCCAAAAGGTCTGCTTGAACTCGGCACGATTTACACCTGCGAACTTGAAGAACTTCAGCCCTTCAAAGTTAACGAGGAAACGTCAGGCATGCTGCTGCTGTGGGGCGCGCCGCAAAACGTCAACGAACACGTCAACGAAATCGGACTGAAACTAGCGGAATTGGTTTAACCTGAAGGCGTTTTTGATTTTAATCACCTCTTCGAGATAGAAAATAGTATAAAGCACTGCGCTCCAACATGCCAACATTTGGGGAACTTTGCAGTGTTTTATACAGCTAAAATCTGCTGATCTGAAACTCGATAAGGAGATCAGCAGATGTTTGACGAACTCCGCGCACAATTTTTCCCTTACGAACTCAAGCCCGGCATCACCGCCTATTGCTTGACAAATACAGCCGCATTCTGGAATGAGGCAGGGTCGTTGATGAATGCTATCTTTCCACCGTATGCGACGTTAGGCGCGTTTCGTCAGCCAGAAGAACGCGCCGCAAAATCAGAACTGTTGGCAAGGCTGTTTGCCCAGGCGCATCATGAGTATTTTGTCTTTCGGTCAGCAGGTGGAGAGCCAGTGGGCTATTCCTACGGAGACATGCGTGATCGAGCGACATTTTTCATGACCAGCAGCGGCGTCCTGCCACAGTACCAGCAGCAGGGTTTGTATTCGGGATTTTTGAAACGCTTTCTGAGCTATCTGTATGCGCTGGGATATGAGCGTGTGGTGAGCAACCATCAGACGAATAATCGCGCGGTCATCATTGCCAAGTTGAAAGCGGGCTTCAATGTCACGGCGGTCAATTTGGATGAACGTTGGGGCGCGCAGGTGGAACTGACTTATCTGTTTCACGAAGATCGTCGGCAGGGATATGCCAGCGCATTTTCATTAGAAGCACAGCACACACCCGTAAGTCATGCCTGAGGTTGTGCCGCCTTATCGCACGGACGAGTCTGGAGCAGCGCTTGCCCTAATGTCTGTTACACGTTAGGCTTGAAGGATGACTTAATACTACGTGGAGCAATCAGCATGGCAGTGATCGTATCGGTGCATTCCTTCAGAGGCGGTACTGGAAAAAGTAACACGACAGCCAATCTCGCTACTCTGCTGGCGATGCAAGGGCTGCGCGTCGGCGTCGTCGATACCGATGTGCAAAGCCCCGGTATTCATGTGTTGTTTCGTCTTGAACAGGATCAAATCAAATTCACACTCAACGATTACCTGTGGGAACGCTGTCAGATTGAAGAAGCGGCGCACGATGTCACCTCACATCTAGGCGATAACATTTCTGGCAAGGTCTACCTGATTCCGTCGAGCATGAAGGCGGGCGAAATCGCGCGCATCGTGGATCAAGGCTACGACGTGGGCTTGCTCAACAATGGTTTTCAGGAAGCGGTGCGCAAGCTGCAACTCGACGTGTTGATGATCGATACGCATCCGGGCTTGAACGAAGAAACACTGCTGTCGATTGCCATCTCGCAAGTGCTGATTATCATCCTGCGCCCCGATCAGCAGGATTATCTCGGTACTGCCGTGACCGTCGCCGTTGCCAACCGCCTCAAAGTGCCGCGTATGATGCTGCTGGTCAACAAAGCGCCGCAAACCTTCAGCGTCAATGACATTCGGGCGCGCGTCGAAGAAACTTATCACAGCGAAGTCGCTGCCATCCTGCCGCACTCCGACGAGATGATGACGCTGGCGGGCGAAGGCGTATTTGTGGTGAATTATCCGAATCATCCGATTACACAAAAGCTGCGCACGATTGTGGAGCGAATTTCCCCGTCCCCGTAATCAAAATTATGATCGAAAGTTGAACCTTATGAACAACCAAAAAAGTGATGCGCTTGCCGAAAATCTCCAGCGTCTTGAAGGGTTCAAAACCCAACTCGACGGCATTGTCATGCTGCTGCTGAAAGCCGCTGCCTCCAGCCGTATCACGCTGCCCGGTGATACCGCCCAAAGCGCCAACATGACGCTGGCGCACATACAGCGCGAAATCAAACAGCTTCAAAAAGCAGGCAAAAGCATCACGCAGCAAATG
>CALMZT010001006.1 GCA_937870805.1 uncultured Chloroflexota bacterium | reverse complement strand
CCAATCCGCGAAGCTTGCCGCTACCCGTGCGTGGAATGCCGTCGGCGCGCGATGATACTCCACTTCGCTCCATGACGTGCCGCCTGAACCCGCCACGTCGATTGCGCTGACCCCCGCGTTCGCCAGGTTGCGTGCGTCCTCTTCTGAGAACCCCCAGCCGACTTCCTTAGCGATCACTGGTACAGGCAGCGCCTTGCACACCGCTTCAATCTTAGGCAGCAGCCCTGCGAAGTTCACGTCCCCTTCCGGTTGTACCGCCTCTTGCAGCACATTGAAGTGCAAGATGAGCGCGTCCGCCTCAATCATGTCCACCACGCGCTGGCACTCGTCCAGCCCATAGCCATAGTTGAACTGTACTGCTCCGATGTTGGCGAACAGCAGGATGTCCGGCGCGACGTTGCGCACCTTGAAGCTGTAGGCGGTTTCCGGTGCTTTTAACGCCGCCCGCTGCGACCCTAAACCCATCGCAATCCCATTTGCCTGTGCCGCTTGTGCCAGGTTCTCGTTGATGCGGTATGCCATATCCGTGCCGCCCGTCATCGACGAGATGATGATTGGTGAGGCAAGCCTCTTGCCAAACAGGTCAACAGTCGTGTCAATCTCGTTGAGGTTCAGTTCAGGCAGCGCCCGGTGCATGAAGCGATAGTGTTCTAATCCAGTAGTCAAATGTGGGAACTGAACATCCTTTTCGAGGTTGATTTTGATATGGTCGGCTTTGCGACTTTCGATAGTCGGCGTTTCCGTGACTTTGCTCATGAATAGGTGTTCCTTAGTGTGTATGTGAGGCTTATCGTACCCGACAGCATTTCCCCGTGTCAACACTGGCAGGATAGGCTATTGTCGGTATAATGTTTTCGTCATTTACCAGCGCAAACTGCCCTAATGGAGGATGAACCTAATGGCAACAACTGAAGACCGTATCAAGAACATCGTCGTTGATTTGCTGGGTGTGGATGCCAGCCGCGTTGTTCCCGATGCTCGTTTCCGCGAAGATCTCGAAGCCGACTCGCTCGACCTCGTTGAACTCATCATGGCATTTGAAGAAGAATTCGGCGGCGAAATCACCGACGAAGACGCCCAGAAGATTACGACAGTGGGTCACGCCGTCGAGTACGTCAACACCCACATGAGCTAGAGTCATTTGCGGGGGACGGGTTACAGCTTGTCCCCTTTTCCTCGCCAGACCAGCAGTACACTCAACAGCCCATAACTGAGCGCCAGCGCCATAACGCCCGCCCCTATCGCTGTACTCAGATTGAAGCGTCGCATCAGATCATACGCCTGTGTGAAGCCTGCCACACTGCTGCCGATTCCTACAAGCGCCAACAGGATCGTAATCGGCATACACCAGCGATAGACAATCCCACTCAAACCAACACCGCAGCCAATGAGCGTAATGATCGCTAGTACCAACTGCTGTCTATAGTTCGTGTTGCTGCGCTCCACAGTGAAGAACTCAAACGGTGGAAGCTGTGCAATCGTCAGCACACCCGACACAATAGCACACAACCACCAGAACTTACTTGAGAACGCACGCCCCGCATTGAACACAATCATGAAGGTTATGA
>CALMZT010001005.1 GCA_937870805.1 uncultured Chloroflexota bacterium | reverse complement strand
AAATTCACCTGGCGGGAGCCTATGGTCTCCGTTCACTCCCAAGTTCAGAACTGCAAAGTTTTGGGTAACCATAAAGTTGGTTTCTCCCCCCGCCTATTATAACGAGAAACGGCGGAAAGGGTATTGGTGGTTAGTGATTGGCCGTTCGTTGTTCGTCGCTAATGGTTCAGCGTATCTTGAACCAAAAACTAAAAGACGAATAGCCAATCACCAACAATCCTTCACCTTGCCAAACGACAAGCTAATCTTGTGACACCATCACCGCTGCGCCACAGAATTTTTGCAATCCTTTTTTATCCTCATCAGTAACGCTCCATCAATCGAATAGCAAAGGAGAAACCTCATGAAGCGTTTACTGAAATCGATCCTCGTCGTGATGCTCGTGATTTTGTCGGGCGTGCTTACCTGGTCGGTGTCGGCGGCTGACGAGTGGCGAGTATCAGGTGAACAACGGTCCCGACGCGGAGGGCAAGGTGCATGTGATTGTGTTTGACTCGGACTTCCACGAGATCGACCACTACACCTACAGCGTGTACACGGGGGCGCGCATCTAGTCGTCGTAGAGGTGCAGCCAGTCCATAGGAGGGGATTGGCTGCATCGCCTTTGCGTCAGGGAGGCGTCAAGTAACGGGCGCCCAGATTGCCCTATAATGCGCTGTAAAGGAAGGTGAATCATGGCGAAGCGCGCGTTTTTATGGGTCACAGTGTTTTTGTTGTTTGCGCCGCTGCGGTTGCAAGCGCAGGACGATTTGCAAGTCATCACTGCCGACAACGCCGCGCAGTTGCAGGAGTTGGCGCGCTATGGCGATGGTGTGCTGACGGGCGCACTGGCATGGTCGCCCGATGGCAATACGCTGGCAGTGGGCGGGACATTGGGTGTGTGGTTGTATGATGCGACTGATTGGGAAGCTGAGCCGCGTTTTCTAGAGTTTGGTGCTGAGGTTCGTGATCTTGCCTTTACCCCTGATGGCACTTTGTTAGCGATTCAGTATGGAGACAGCGTTCACTTTTGGGATATTGAAAACGCTGTGGAACAAGCAAGTTACTCAGGAAAAGATAGTTTTGCCATCAGTCCCGATGGGCAGCTATTGGCAGTGGGCAGTTCAGCGTATAGCGAATTGGGATCGTATTGGTCTACGATACAACTTTATGATCTGACAACTCGCGACCAACTTGTTACCCTTGAAGAAGATGGAGGCACTCGTGTAGTTAAGCTGGAATTCAGTGCTGACAACTCACTCCTTAATGCCACTATCGGTGTTGACGGTGACTATAGTGGATGTTATCGTGATGACCATCAGTTCACACGCATTTGGGACGTAAGCCACTTAGAAGAATTAACCCCGACTTCAGAGCCGATAGTGAATGTACAAGCAACAGGATTAGGTCGTCTACTAGGCACAGATATGAGCGCAGATGGAACAATGATGGTCGCTGGTACACATGCCATCCTGAACCCTCAGACCGGAGCAGAGTTGGTACAGCTTGAGGGACTAACCAGATATGACGCTGCTGCCTTTAGCCCAGACAGCCGTTTGCTTATGCTTAACGATAATGTCGAATTTAAC
>CALMZT010001004.1 GCA_937870805.1 uncultured Chloroflexota bacterium | reverse complement strand
TCTCCGCGACCGTCGCGGGTGACTGCGCCCTGGCGTACCTGCGGCGCGAGCACCGTCTCGCCGAGATTCTTGACGAATACGGGTGTGCCCTCCTCGGTGGTCGCTACGACAACGTTGTCGATGTCGGTGAGCGACTCGACCAGCCCTTCGCCGCGTATGACGTATTGTTCCTGCGCTCGCTCGATGAAGGCGCCGCCGGTGTTCGCGTTGTTCTTTTCCAGCGCGGCGACCTCAGCAGCCTGCGTTTCGGGTAAATTGGAAGGCGTATCTAAAGGTTGTGTATCAACGGATTCAACGGGGATATCCGGCGGGCTGTCTGGACGCACGTCGTCCTCATTTACTGTGTTCGTTGTTTCCTTTTGACTCACGGGTGTACCTTTCTCATGGCAAGCAATATATACACCCAACAAGGTAGGCGTATATACAGTGTATTCAATATTCTATCAGAAATACGTTGGTAAATCTATTGTATGGACGACGGCATTTCATGAGTAATTGTGAAGAACCATTTTAGCCGCGCCTCCTTCAAAATCGTAACAAATGTTTGAACATTTACGCGGCAGTGGTTGCAAAGTAAGTGATAAGTTGTTCGCCATTTACCCCACCCCCTAGCCCCCTCCCCGTATACGGAGAGGGGGAACAAGACAAAGCGGGGCGGTCACCACTTACCATGTGACCACTACTCTATATAGGGTAGAATAAATGTTCTTATGTGTCAATTAGAATATGGTTTGAGTTTGGACGGTGTTGGGGTTGAAAAGGCGTGTTCGGTGTGCGCCGCCAGATGTTAAAACATCCGGCTGCCGAAAAGACAAGCGCACTAAAGGCGCTGGTTTGACGCGGGGTGGCGATGTAGCGGATAATAGGCTTGTGCAGCCGTTTACTACCAGGGATAGGCCATGCCTGATGTTGATCTCCACAAAACAGTTTTTCTAAGTTATCGCCGCGAACCCAGCCGCTATCTCGCACTTGCTATCTTCAAAGAATTGGAAAAACGAGGATATGATGTTTTCTGGGATATTGAGAGCATTGGCGCGGGGAGATTTGATGAGATTATCCTGAAGAATATCGCTGCACGGGCGCATTTTATCCTACTCCTAACAGATGAAACGCTGGAACGCTGTGTCGAACGGGGCGATTGGCTCAAACGTGAAATTGAACATGCGATGAGCCTGGGACGACAAGTTATACCAATCATGGTGGATGGGTTCGAGTTTAAAAATTCCAGCGAGTATCTAAAAGGGAAACTGAAAAAACTACCTACTTATAACGGAATGCCTTTTCGTTACGAATTTTTTGATGCCAGTATCGACAAGTTATGCAATCAATATCTGACCAATACGCAATATGGCAAGATTATTCCTGTATCGGAAAAGGTTCAAGAACAGAGTGTGCGGATTGTTGAAGAAGCCATTAGCGCCCCTGCGCCTACCCAGAAAGAATTAAGTGCAGAGCAGTTATTCGTTCGCGCACTTGGGAAACAGAAAGCTGGTGATTTGGAAAGTGCGATGGCAGATTACACTGAGGCGATTGCCATCAACCCAGGTTATGCTGAGGTCTACAACAACCGGGGGGCAGCGCGCGGCCAGAAAGGGGATGGGGAGGGGGCAATCGCCGACTACGACAGGACGATTGCCATCAAGCCTGACTTTGCCGCTGCATTTGGCAATCGTGCAGAGGTATTTTTCGCCTTGAAGCGATTTGATAAGGCTCAGGCTGATTTTGAAAAGGCAAATGAGCTAAAAACCGGATTTAAATACGCTGTCGCCGGACTCGCCATCACCCACCACGCGCTTGGTAACGTGGATGAGGCGCGGCGGTTGTGGCAGGGGTTGGTGGAGCAGGAC
>CALMZT010001003.1 GCA_937870805.1 uncultured Chloroflexota bacterium | reverse complement strand
CAGCGCGTCGGCGTCATTCGGCTGCGTCAGTGCTCCTAAACGTCCCTGTTCCAACATCTCTGGCACGCCGCCTACCGCCGTCGAAACTACCGGACAGCCTGCAACCAAGGACTCGATAATGGACACAGGGGTACCCTCATTATCGCTGCTAATCACCGATACATCTAAGTCCGAATAAATAGGTGCTAATTCTTTCTGCCATCCGGTGAAAATTACTGCCAAACCCAATCCTAACTCAGCAATGCGCTGTTCGACTGTCGTGCGTGTTTCACCATCGCCCACAATAACAAAGTGCGCAGTAGGCAGTTGTTGCAAAACCTTTGCAGCGGCTTCAACAAATAGCAAATGATTCTTGATCGGCACGAGCCGCCCAATAATGCCGATAAGCGGCGCATCTGTAGGAATGTTCCATGCCTTACGGAAAATGCCCTGCTTGCGGGGGTGTGTTTTGAACGTCTCTAAATCTAAACCTAACGGCAAAATGACAATATGGTCTTTATGCGTGACACGGTAGGTATCGGCTAACTCCTGACGTAGACTGTCGGTGAGGGTGATAATCGCATCAGATATGCGCGCCGTGAGGCGTTCCATCCATAGGAACACTGTTGTCTTCACTCGGCTAAAATAACCGTGAAGCACATGCCCATGAAATGTGTGGACAATCACAGGTACACCTGCCAACCATGCTGCTACCCGCCCGACAAAACCGGCTTTCGCCGTGTGGGTGTGTACGACATCCGGCTTGCATTGACGTATCAGGCGGAAGACTTTCCAGATAGTGATCACATCGCGCAGCGGATTGAGTGAGCGCCCCAACTCAGGAATAACAATCGGTTTCACGTCCTTGGCTTCCGCATAGTACATCATATCCCCTTCGCCTGCCTCGATGTTGCCACACACCAGCACACTTTCGTATTTTGGCGCGCCGAGTGCTGCCGTCAGCAGCACCACATGAATCGCTGGACCGCCTACGTTTAGTCGGGCGATAATATTCATCACGCGAATAGGTTTCATATGAATGGTTTTTAGTTATTGGTCACTGATTTTTAGTTCATCGTGTTGATGTCAAACAATGTTAGAAGTTACACAGTTGAGTCAACCGCGTAAATCCCACAATGTATTTAACCAACAACGAACAACCAATAACCTTTCCCCTAAACTAGGCGTTATTCTGGCTGCGATACCAGGCTACCGTGCGCCGCAGTCCTTCGTCAAATTCGACAACAGGCGAAAAATCCAGCAGGTCGCGCGCTTTGTCGATATTCGCTCTGGAAAATTTAATATCGCCAGGACGCGGCTCAGCATGAATTGCATCAATCGACGTGCCTAATACCTCATTCAGCTTCGTCATCAATTCGTTGAGGCTGACGCTGCCGCCTGTCGCCAAATTCATCACCTCGCCACTGACATTCGGCGCTTGAGACGCAAGGATATTGCCATGCACCACATTGTCAATGTAGGTGAAATCACGCGCTTGTAAGCCATCGCCAAAGATCGTTGGACGCTTGCCTTTAAGCATTGCGGTGGTGAAGATCGGGATCACCGCTGCGTACT
>CALMZT010001002.1 GCA_937870805.1 uncultured Chloroflexota bacterium | reverse complement strand
TGGAGGCGTCGCTGTCGCTGGTCGTGGATGACGCCACGGCGAAGGTCAACGAAATCCGCACGATGGCGATTGAGATGGGCGGCTGGGTCGTCGGCTCAAGCACCAGCTTCAGCACCAACGCGGCGGGCGCTGAAGTCGCTTATGGCAACATCACCGTGCGCGTGCCATCTGATCGCCTCTATGAAGCCTTAGATCGTATCAAGGAAGGCGTCGGGCGCATCGTCTCCGAAAACATCAGCGGTCAAGATGTGACGCAGGACTACGTAGACACCGCCAGCCAGATCACCAACCTGGAAGCCAGCGAAGACCAGTTGCAAATCATCATGGACTCTGCGCGCACCACCGACGATGTGCTGCGCGTGCAGAACGAGCTTTCGCGCGTGCGCGGCGAAATCGAAGTCGCGCGGGGTCGCCTGCGTTACTATGACGAAGCCGCCGCCTTTTCGTCCATCAGTGTCAGCCTCTCGCCGCCCGATGCGCCACTCATCCAGAACGACAACTGGAATCCGCTGAACACCGCTCAAAGCGCCTTCAACAGTTTGCTGCGTGTGCTGCGCGGCTTGGTGGATTTAATCGTCACGCTGGTCATCTTCCCGCTGCCGTTATTGATCCTCATCGGTGTGCCTGCGTGGTTCATCTGGCGGCGCTTCCGTCCGCGCACCGTCCGCACCATCACCCCGCCGCAGTCATCGTAAATTCAATCGTTAGAAAATTGGGTGAACACGCAGGTTCACCCCTACATTTGACGCGATTTGTCGGGGACGACCTATGTGTCGTCCCTAAAAAATCAAATCAGCCTAATATCCATCAAAGCGCGAATATTCGCCTCCGAAAACTGATTACTGTAAACTGATAACGGATAACTTAACACGGCGGTGCAAATGACCTTCGACAACCCCTATCGTCCCGCAGCCGATGATGGCTATGTGCCCGCGCCCTTCAGCGGACGCCAGCAGGCATTCACGCGCCTCTACGGCTACCTCAACGATGTCGAGCGCGTGCAAGCCTTTGCCATCGTCGGACGCCAGCAGATCGGCAAAACGGCGTTCCTCTGGCAGTTCAACGCCGTCTACGGTGACAATTACGTCGGCGTGTTCGTGCCATTGGAAGCGGTGCCGCTGCGTAGTGAGGGGTTGTGGCTGGCAGCATTATCGCGCCAGATTGTCACCACATTGGCACAGCGCGAGTACACGTTGAGCCGTGTGCCAGAAGTGATCGACGACGCAAATCGCGCGTGGTTTGCCGATGAATTTTTACCTGCTGTCTATCACGCCATCCGTCCTCATCGCCGCCTTGTGCTGCTGCTGGACAACGCGCAGTTGTTGATTGATGCCGTAGCGCGTGGTGATTTGCCACAGGACACCTTTCTCTTCCTCAGCGATTTATTGCAGCGTGACGCGCAGCTTGCCCTTGCCTTAACCATCGACGCTGAACGCGAAATCGACATGGCGACGATGCAGCCACTTGTCGGTGAAGTCTATCGCCTGACGAATCTCACACAAGAGGAATGCGCCGCCTTGCTGCCTGAAGGCGCAAACGCCGAAGTCGTTCACAAGGCGACTGGTGGACAGCCCGCACTGGTACAGCGCTTCGCCCATCATCTGTTGCGCAGTGCCAACGTGAAAGCCACCAGCGCCGCCGTCTACGCTGGAAGCCAGCACGAGTTCCGCGCCGAATGGCTGCGCATCCCCCGTAACGAACGCCTGGCGCTCACCGCAATCAGCAGCCTCCTATACGACGACCCCTTGCAAGGTATCGAAGCCGACGCCATCAACAAGTGGCTCGTGGAAACCGATTACCCGCTGGACAATACGGCGATCAACGCGGCACTGCGCAGCCTGGAATACCGCGAAATCCTGACGCACACGCCAACAGGTTATGTGCCTGCTGCGGGCTTGATGCAGCGCTGGCTGCTGGAAAACGCGCGCCTCGAAAGCGTCGTCCAGCCGACACCGCGCCGCCGCTGGCTCATCATCGGCGTTGTTGTGGCGCTGTTGTTTGCCCTGCTGCTCATCTACATCGCCCTCAGCAGCAGCGCCCCATCGTCAGCGAACATCCAGCCAACCGTCACTCTCGTCGGCACACCGTAGAGGTTGAGGCATGGCAAGTCGCAAAGAAAATGAACGGGCATACCCGAATTGGGAAGATTTACCTGATGGTGGACGACGTTATTGGCGGCAGCGTCCCGGCGGCGATTTTGGTTTTTGCAGGTATGTTAAAATTGTTGATAAAGACGAGAAAACCGTCAGCTTTGTGCAAGAAATCTACGATGACGACGGTACATTAATCGAGACCCACCAAAAATATCCTGAAGATACAGGTCATATCATCTTGCGAGAGGAAAAATCAGATGACTCGCCAGAAAATTCTTGAACATCTCAACGCCTATTTAAATCATCAATTGACACTCACTGAATTGGTGGACTGGGCAGAAACTGCGCTGATTGAGCCAAATTTTCCAGAAGATGAAGATGTCGATTTACTCATGGACGTTCTGATGTATCTGGGCGCAGCCGATACACGCGGCTTTCCTCTGACATGGGAAGTGCTGTCTGAATTCATGACACGCTTAGGGGGCAATGTGCGCGTCATCGTCGAAGTCGCCTAATCAGGGAAAATGTCACGCACAGCCAACTTGAAACCGGGCAGCACATCGCCGCCATCCAGAGTTTCATCGACAGTGAACTCTTGCACGCGGTATTCGCCATTAGAGGCAGGCGTAATCACATTCACGACTTTTTCATCAACATAAACCACCCAAACGATGCGTGTACCAGAGCGAATGTATTCTTTAGCTTTCTTAAGCACATCCTCGTCTGGAGAAGCAACTTCAACCGCTAAATCGGGCGCAACGGTAAAATCGACCCCTTCCAAAGTCACCCCATGCGACTTGGAGATAAATGCCGCATCAGGACGCCGCACGCGACGAATGGCTTTCAACTCAAAGCCACCACTTATGGCTGTTACATATCCTAAGTTTTGGGGAATAACCAATACATTGAGAAAATAAATGATACGCCCGCTGGTCACAGACTTCAACACACTTGAAAGTCCTAAATTGACGATCACCCCATCTTCCCACTCGAATAATTTGCCCTCATTCTCTGGCAGGCTGATGAACTCGTAGAATTCTTCAAGCGTATAGTATCTCTCTCGCGCAACCATAAATTGCTCCCTAAACTCTACGTGCAATTATAGCACGCAAACCGTACCCCAAGCGTCAAGCACGCCGCGCCCCCTCGCTCTACAATAAATCCAACACGACTCCGTAGGGGATGACGTGCAAACTCCGTTTGCCTGTGTCATCCCGCACGATAAAAGGCTCAACGTCATGCGCGTCCAATTCATCTTGCTTGCCCTTATGCTCCTGTCCTTCACCCTCGCCCGCGCGCAGGATGCCACGCCCGAACCTGCCGAGGGCTGGACAATCGAACAGCGCTGCGTCGGCGAACCCACCACCCCGCCCGACGATTGGACGTTCGAGGGCACGATATTGACCAGTGGACGTGCAGGGATACACGGCATCAATGACACATGGGATACACGACGTGTGTTGTCATTTCTCGATATTTCTCAAAGCCTTAGGGGTATAGGAGTAGGGGTTAAAGAGGCACTTTCCCCCAATCGCCTTTGGTATGCTGTGCCCATTTTTGATGAATTTTATTGTATCTCTGATGAATGTCGTCAATGGCAATCACACATGACTGCATTGTCCATCTACGACATTAGCGGCAGCGCGCCACGTCAAGTCTATAGTGTACCGATGGATATTACGAGATTAACAAGTAATATGCATGAACCGCTTTTTGCGTGGTTAGACAATGAAACCGTCTTGCTAGAAGAGTATCTAATTCACCCCTTTACTGGTGAAATAGAGACATCCCCAATTGCTTATAATTATGAATTTCACTCACCAGATTGGTTGCGCTATTATGATCCGGGGAACGGACTCTATGATGCGGAGACGCGGCAATTTCTGAGCGATGAAATTAGTATTGGGTACAACACGTTTGAACCTCTACGTTGGTGGTCGCCCACTTCTACCTATATTGCCAGTTTCTCAACGATTGAACATTTGGAGTTGTACAATCGTGATGGCATTTGGATTGAGACAATGTTCACATTGCCCCCAGAGCTTCTTGAAAATCTCTGCTGCTTCTTTAGGTATTTTGCGTTGCGTTTCCACCTCTTCAAGAAGACCCATCTCTTCCAACTGGCGACGCGCGTCATTGGCCACCCGGTTACGCGGATCGCGCTGAACGCGGACGAGATTAGCAACTCCCTCTTTCAATTCGTCGTACATCTGGCGACTTCGATCGATGTCTTCCTTGAGGCGCTCGTAGAGATCGCGATTCTTGCGGCCCTGCTCGACTTTGGCTTCGTTGTAGAGCTTGATCTCCGAGACGAGCAGG
>CALMZT010001001.1 GCA_937870805.1 uncultured Chloroflexota bacterium | reverse complement strand
GTTGAGCTTGAGAAGAAACAGTACACAGGTGTCGGTTATCGCCGTACAAGATTTCCAGGATTGAGATATAAGTCTTATCAAGCCGTAGGTCGGCAAAGTGCGCAGAAATGGAGTCCGCTTCACCTTGCAGGTTGTATGCTGTACTGGGCTGAGGGCGCAAAATCTCACAACGGCGCGGCTGTATTCGTGAATTCCGACGCTCGTATGCTCCAACTATTTGCGAAATTCCTGAGAGATGAACTTGAAGTTGACGACACGATCATAGGGCTTCGCGTTACCACCCATGATACTGTCCCTGAAAATATTAAATTGATTGAACAATACTGGCTTGATTTATTGGCATTACCAGCGCAAAGTCTCCGAAAGGGTCAAATCAAAAAGGGTAATGACCAAGTGAAGCACAATGTCTACGAAAATGGATTTGCTACGATTTCTATTTATCGGATGGAGTTATTCCATCACATTCTCGGCGCAATCCAAGAGTACGGCGGCTTCGACAATCCTGACTGGCTGTTCTGATATTACATTACATCGCGCATTAAAGTGTCAAAAGGAACTCAAATGCAGCCCTTTTTATGCTACGCTTGCCAAAGAGAAAGGAAGCGCCGTGTCACGCAGCAAGCTAAAGACTAAAGACTATAAGCTATCGACTACGAGCCATCGACTAAAAACTAGTCTGTATTCTCACTGCATCTTTCGCTTACATTTAACTTTCAGGTTGGTTTCAGGTTAGAAAAAACAGCAGCCGAACGCAAAACGTGTTATGTGTAACTGAGCAAATAAAACATTAGGCTGTCATCCCCTGTTAATCAGAGACTCTGTGTCTGCGCCGCCATTTTTCGCCTTGCCGACGCTTGCTTATACGAACAACTCCACAACTTTGAACTGTTCGACATCGACCAACCCCACGTCGGTGAGCTTGAGAACGGGGATGACTTCCAGCGCCATGAAGCTCATCGCCATGAAGGGGTCGCGCATCGTGCTGCCGAGTTCTTGCGCCGTTGCAATCAGGGCGTCGTAATCGCGGCGCACATCTTCAATCGGTTGTTCGCTCATCAGCCCGGCGACAGGCAGCGGCAGGCGTCCTAACACCCTGTCACCATCCACCGCCACCAACCCGCCTTTCATCTCAATCACCGCATTCACCGCTGCGCGCATACTGTCGTCGTCCACGCCGATGACCACGAGGTTGTGATGATCGTGCGCTACCGTTCCGGCAATCGCGCCGCGCTTCAAACCGAACGCCGTGATGAAGCCTTTGCCGATGTTGCCTGTCGCGCGGTGGCGTTCTACGACGGCGATTTTCAGGATGTCGCGTTCGGTATCGGAGACGGCTTGCCCATCGACAATTTTCGCATCCATCACCAGACTCGGCGTCACAACCTGCGTATCACTGCCGCCGATGACACGGATACGGTTGCCTTTTGCGGGAATGCTGAAGTCCAGCGAGTCCATTTTGACATTCATCGAACTGCGTAAGTCCAGCGGACGCAGCGCAGGCTTTTCGTAGATCATTGCGCCATCCTGCGCGACCAGCTTGCCGCCGCGAAACACCATCTCGGCGTGCAAATTGTGCAGATCGGCGAAGACAATCATATCCGCCCATTTGCCGGGAGCAATCGCGCCATAATCGTGCAGGCGGAAGTAATTCGCGGTGTTGATCGTACCCATGCGAATCGCCATCATCGGGTCGATGCCGCTGGCGATGGCAGTACGCACCATGTCGTCAATCGAGCCATTGTCCAGCAAATCAGCAGGCACGCGGTCATCGGTGCAGAAGCACAGGCGCGTGTGATTTTCTTTCGTCACCATCGGCAGCAGCGTTGGCAGGTTGTGGGTCGTCGTGCCACGTCGGATGAATACCGTTAGCCCCAGGCGCAGCTTCTCTTGCGCCTCCTCGACAGTGGTACATTCGTGGTCGCTCTGGATGCCCGCCGCGACGTAGGCAATGAGTTCTTTGCCACGCACGCCGGGCGCATGTCCATCAAGCACACGCTCTCGGAACAGCGTGATCTTGTCCAGCACGCCTTCATCGCCATAAATCACGCCGGGAAAGTTCATCATCTCCGCCAAGCCCAACACCCACTTGTGACTGAGCAGCGGTTCAAGGTCTTCAGATTCGAGGCACGCGCCGCTGGTTTCCATATGCGTTGCGGGCACGCAGCTTGACGCCATGACGTACATATTCAGCGCGCCATGTTTCGCGCGCTCCAGCATGTAGCGAATGCCTTCCAAGCCGAGCACGTTGGCGATTTCGTGCGGGTCGGTGACGACAGTCGTCACGCCATGCGCCAGCACCGCGCGCGCAAACTCCGGCGGAATACACAGGCTGCTTTCGATGTGAACATGTGCGTCGATGAAGCCCGGCGCAAGGAATCGCCCGCCGAGATCGAGTTCCTGCTTTGCGGCATATCCCTCGCCAACGGCAGCAATATGCGCCCCCTGAATCAGCAC
>CALMZT010001000.1 GCA_937870805.1 uncultured Chloroflexota bacterium | reverse complement strand
TTAACGATTAAATACGGACATCCGCGTAGGGGCGCACCCACGTGTGCGCCCGATACAGGGCAGACACATTGGTCTGCCCCTACCATCCCGTTCTCCGTAATATTTACTTAACTGATGTTACGCAGGTTCAGCTCGAACAAGGGGTTTAAACCCCTTGTTCACAGGTTCAGGTACGTAATGTCAGTTATTTAGATGAGCATTTAGGAGGGATTTATGCGCGAACGCCCCGTGACTATCGCTGTTGCAGGCGGTACTGGCTCTGGCAAGACGACGGTTTCCAATGCGATTCTAGAACGGGTCGGTAGTCACAACATCGCGTACATTCCTCATGATGCTTACTACAAAGAACTGGGACACTTGCCTACTGGGGAACGCGCACGCATTAACTTCGACCACCCTGATTCACTCGATACCGCTTTGATGATTGAGCACATTCAAGCGCTGCAAGCGTGGCGACCTGTCGAAGTTCCTATTTATGACTTCACGAAGGACCAACGCAAGCCCGAAACGCAGCACGTCGATCCACAGCCGATTATTCTGGTCGAAGGCATTTTGATTTTTGCTGAAAAGGCGCTGCGCGAACTGTTTGACGTGAAGATTTTTGTGGATACGGATGCTGATTTGCGATTTATCCGCCGCCTGAAACGTGATATTGAGGAACGTGGACGTACCGCTGAATCGGTGATTGAGCAGTATTTAGGGACGGTGCGCCCGATGCATATGCAGTTCGTTGAACCGAGCAAGCGCCACGCTGACGTGATTATCCCGCAAGGTGGCTTTAACTTGGTGGCGATTGATATGGTGGCAGATCGTATTCGGAGTATGCTGCGGAGACAGGCACGGAAAGTAGAGGATGCAGAGGAGGATGAGGATTAATTAAAGCAATGAGTTACGAGCAATGAGCAATGAGTAAAAATGCAGAGTCAACCGCCAAGACGCCAAGTACGCCAAGGAGAGAAAAGAGAAGGTGAGAGAAAAGTTGAACTGCCGAGACAGTGAGAAATATTTTTGAATAGACAATCATTTATGCCTGTGGTATGCTGTTTTTATCAATTGCATAGTCTAAAGACGTTGATGGAGTAGAAGTAAGTGTGCGCTGCTGCGTCAGAGAATGTGGGTCACTGGCTGTAAGCCCACTCGCATGTGCCACTGAAAAGGTCGCTCAGGAGTCGCCATTAGAAAGTGCAACACGCAGATTAAAATTTGATTGGGTAGTTATCTCGCCAGAGACTAAAGTCTCCGGCTGCCGAAGAGCCACGTCCACTGAAGTGGACAGAAAAGGCGTATTGGGCAATAACGGGCTGAATTCTTGAAGCGTATTCAAGGATACAGGCTTGAGGGCAGAAGCTATCCGACAATTGGAGTGTGTTGTGTGAGTAGATATGGACGGGTGTGCCCGTAACAGCTATTGAGTGCCACAGGCAAAACAAGTTTTGCTGATGGAATCAAGGTGGTACCGCGAAAGCTCACCCTTTCGTCCTTGTGTGACGAGAGGGTTTTTTATTTCCTGGGGAGGAATGAACACATGCCGCAAGCAATGCCGAAGAACTTCGATTTCAAAGAAGCTGAAGGACGAATCTATCAATGGTGGGAAAAGCAGGGTTGGTTCAAGCCGGAAGTTGCGCCGAAGGATGCTGAACCGTTTGTCATCAGTATGCCGCCGCCGAACGTGACTGGAGATTTGCACATTGGTCACGCTCTGTTTGTCGCGGTGGAAGATTTGATGACGCGCTATGAACGGATGCGCGGGAAGGCAGCGTTGTGGGTGCCGGGCACAGATCACGCGGGTATTGCCACGCAACTGCAAGTGGAAAAGATGCTGCTTGACCAAGGGACAAGCCGTGTCGAAGTGGGGCGTGAGGAATTTTTGGCGCGGACGTGGGAATGGAAGCGCAAGTACGAGGGCAACATCAAAGGACAGCTACGGCGCATCGGCGCAAGCTGCGATTGGACACGCGAACGGTTTACGCTGGACGATGGCTTGTCGAACGCTGTGCAAGAGGTATTTATCACGCTGTACAAGCAAGGGCTGATTTATCGTGGTCCGCGCCTCGTGAACTGGAGTCCGGGCTTGCAGACGGCGGTGTCTGATCTGGAAGTGGAGCGCGAAGAAGAAGATGCAAAGCTGTACTTCTTCAAATATCCGGTGGAAGGCGGGGAACACATCCCTGTGGCAACCACACGCCCGGAGACGATTTTGGGTGATACAGCGGTGGCGGTGCATCCTGAGGACGAACGTTATAAACACTTAATCGGCAAGACGGCTTACGTGCCGATGCTGAAACGCACGATTTCCGTCATCGCTGACGAATACGTGGATCGTGAGTTTGGCACGGGCGCGCTGAAGATCACGCCGGGACACGACTTCAATGACTATGAGATCGCGCTGCGTCACAAGCTACCGATCATCAACATCATGAACCCTGACGCGACGCTGAATAAGGAAGCAGGTCCATACGCTGGATTAGACCGCTTTGTGGCGCGCGAAAAATTGTGGAAAGATATGGAAGCGGAAGGGCTGACGATTGAGGTCAAGCCGCACCGCATGGTCGTGCCGCGCAGCCAACGCGGCGGGGAGATCGTTGAGCCGCTGTTGAGTACACAGTGGTTCTTGAAGATTCAGCCACTTGCCGAGAAAGCATTAGAAGCGGTGCGCAGTGGTGCAATCAAGATCGTGCCGGAACGCTTCGAGAAGATTTACTATCACTGGCTGGAAAACATCGAAGACTGGTGCATCAGCCGCCAACTTTGGTGGGGACATCGCATCCCGGCGTGGTACAGCGAGGACGGCGACATCTATGTGGGACGGAACCAGGATGGTCCGCCGAGCGATGGGCGCAAGTGGAAAGCAGAAGAAGACGTGCTGGATACGTGGTTCAGCAGCGGATTGTGGCCGTTTAGCACGCTAGGTTGGCCGGAGCAGACGCCTGATATGCAGCGCTTTTACCCGACGAGCGTGATGGAAACAGGCTATGATATCCTGTTCTTCTGGGTGGCGCGCATGATTATGATGGGGCTGTGGTTCACGGACAAGCCGCCATTTTACACGGTGTATCTACATGGGCTGATACGCGACAAGTACGGGCGGAAGATCAGCAAGACCCTAGGCAATACGATAGACCCGCTGGAACTGGTGGATCAATTCGGCGCAGACCCGCTGCGGTATACGCTCATTACCAGCGGCACGCCGGGAAATGACCTCAACATGGACAGCGAGCGCGTTGAAGCCAACTGGAAGTTCGTGAATAAGATCTGGCAGATGGCGAACCTGATTACGCAGAATCTGGATGACAAGCCGCTGCCTGCGGGACTACCGCCAGCGAGTGAACTTGATCTGCCATCGAAGTGGATTGTGAGCCGTGTGATGAACCTGACGGCAAGCGTGCAAAGGCTGTTCGATAGCTATCAATACGGCGAGGCGGGACGACAGATACAGGAGTTTCTGTGGCATGAGTTCGCGGATTGGTATCTGGAGATCAGCAAACATGCGCTGTATCAGGGCGATGAGCAAGCTAAAACGGCGACGCGGCGCGTGCTGGTCAACGTGTTCGATCAAGCGCTGCGGCTGCTGCATCCATACATGCCGTTTGTGACGGAGGAAATCTGGAAGTACATCCCGCATGAAGGCGAAGCGCTGATGCTGGCGAAGTGGCCGCAAGCGAACGCAGCGTACATCAACGACGCAGTAGAAGCTGAAATGAACGTGCTGATCGACATGGTGCGCGGTATCCGCGAGGTGCGTATCACATACAATGTGGAGCCGGGACGCAAGATCAATGCGCTGGTGTCACCGGGAAGCCGACGAGAGGCGATTGAGAAGCACGCATATCTGTTTGCGCGGCTGTGCAACGTGTCGCAAGTAGATATGCTGACGAATGGGGAGCCGGAAAATGCTGCGTCGGTGGTGGTGAGCGACGTGACAGTGTATCTGCCACTGGCGGGGTTGGTGGACGTTCAGGCGGAGTGCGAACGACTCGACAAGGAGAAGGTGAAGCTCGAAGAACAAATTGCGCGGATTGAGAAGCAGTTGAGCAATGAGCAGTTTGTGACGCGGGCGAGACCGGATGTGGTGGAGCGTGAGCGCGCCAAGCTCAGTGATTTGCAGGCAAGCGCCAAGCAGATCAACGAGCGTCTCGCCGCACTGTGCAAGCAATAAAAGGGCAGCGGCGTCAGTGTGGATGAACCCATCCACACTGACGTTGATTACTTGGCGTGGTTATTGAGGAAGATCGCGCGCCCTGCCTCTTGCGCCGCCTTACGGACTTCGGGGTCGGGGTCGGTCTTGAATACCTCTTGCAGCGTGTCGAGCGCGTCAGGATCGCTTAACTGCTGAAGCTCATGAATCGATTGCAGACGCACCTGAGGATTTTTGTCTTTTAAACGAGACATGTGATAAGCAAGAATTTTTGCAGCAGCCTTCGTCACGGTCAGTATCCTTACGTTTTCGGAAGTGGTGATGTTCATGGATATAGCAGGTTGAGCGAACCAACATGTATGTCCGCGAGGTTCAACACTCCCACATTTTCTGTCATCAATCAAACTTCATTATAACAAAGAGTTGGCGCAAAAAAGCAAAACAAATTTGATTTATATGGAATGTTGTTATAATCCGCACATAACATGAGGAGCCTTCAATTGATTGAATGCGCAGTGATCATTGCCATTGGCAACAGCGCCCATTCCACGCAACTCAACCGTCCGCGCGCGATGCTGCCTGCATTGGGTAAGCCGCTGGTCGTGCGGATGATGGATCGCCTATACCGCATCGGCATTCGCAAATATTTTGTGATTGTGGGCGAAAGTGAAGGGGAGGTTGCCGCGTACCTCAGCCGCCATTGGGTACCCAATGTGTCGGTTGAGTTTATGCTGCAATTGGGCAGTACGAGTCTGCTGCGCACCTTGGTGGATTTTGCGCGCAAATATGGGCAACCGTTCCTCATCACGAGTTACAACTGCTTTACACATGGGCAGTTCCCCAGCACTATCGTGAGTAAATACAAGCCGAGTAATTCCAATGAGTTGATTCTCGGTGGCGCAGTGAATACATTATCGCGCACGAATAAGCCACGTTATGCTCTTACTGAGGCGCAGCGCGTGACAGGGATTGTGCGTGAAGTGCCTGCGGGAAAACAAACGTATACACTTGCCGATATCGCGGTGTTCGATCCCGCCA
>CALMZT010000999.1 GCA_937870805.1 uncultured Chloroflexota bacterium | reverse complement strand
AATTTGAAATCGTGCGCGCGCGTATCGTTATCCCCAATACCGAAACTGCCACCTTCGGCACAGTCGGTTACGTCAAGCTCAACGAATTCACGTCTGACGCGCGCACAAACCTGGATGCGGCGATTGAATCGCTCAATCCTGATGCACTCACGGGACTCATCCTTGACCTGCGTGGCAACCCCGGCGGCTTGCTCGACAGCGCCGTACAGATTGCCAGCGCCTTTCTTGAAGAAGGTACGCTCATTTTGACTGAAGATTTCGGTGAACGCTTCGACTCAGTGACCTTTGAGGCGAACGGCAGTTACCTCGATCTCGGTATTCCGATTGTCGTGCTGGTGGATGAAACCAGCGCCAGCGCGTCGGAACTCGTGACAGGCGCATGGCAGGATTACGGTGTCGTGACCGTGATTGGCGAAACGACGTTCGGCAAAGGCACGGTACAAACGTGGCAGGAACTGTCCAACGGCGGCGGCGTGCGCTTGACGATTGCGCGCTGGCTGCGTCCCAACGGCGATTGGATTCACGAGGTCGGCATTGTCCCCGATATTGTGGTGGAATGGACGCCGGAGAACTTTGAAGATGTCGGCAACCCTGAAACCGACCCGCAGCTTGAAACCGCGCTGGATTTCCTGAATAACCCTGAGGATTATCCGCTGGACGAGATGGCACAAGCCGAAGCAGAGGCAACGGCACTACCGTAACTAAAAATGCACACTCGTAGGGGACGACCCACGTGTCGTCCCTCGACTTGAACAAGCCTCAAGATGCATATCCGTAGAGGCGACCAATGTGTCGCCCCACGCACAACTTGCGACTTGCTCCTTTTCTTTTGCCTATCTTTTTCTATCGGTTGGTGTTCTACATTAGAGGTATCGTCTTTTCTGCGATAGCCTTGCAGCAACCTGATCGGTTTTGTTTTCCGCATTTTGCTGATTGCTGTCCGCTGTACTCAGCGGCGCTGACCGCTGAAAGCTGTATTTGGAGCATACCAATGCGTATTTTCAAAGACCTTTTCATTATCGGCTTGGCAGTGTTGGCGTTGATCTATCTGGTGAATCCCACCGCTGGTATTCTGGAATTGATTCCCGATAATTTTCCGCTGGTCGGTAATCTGGACGAGGCAGGCGCTACTATTATTTTGGTCAATACCCTAGCATACTATGGCTTGGATTTCTCTAAATTGCTCGGTTCGCGTAACAAGACACCTGACCTGTATAAGCGCGATAATCAGCCAACGCTGAAAGGTTGAGTTTTGCGCGTCGAGGAACACTTTGAGCATTCACTAGACCCGCGCTGGTGCATCACCGAAACTGGCAAAGCCAGCGTCACGCAAAACGCGGGGTCGCTTGCGCTTATAGTGCGCCCGACGAGCAGCGGTTACAGCAACGCCCAGATTGATGATTACAGCCCGCATCCCCTCGCGCAGGGGAGCGACAACCGAAGAAACAAGCTCAGTTTCCAGTGGCGTCCGCCGCTGAAGCTGACGATTCGAGCGCGTGCCAGCGATGAACTGCGCGGCACAGCAGGCTTTGGCTTCTGGAATCACCCCTTCGCGCCGGGAGAACGTGGCTTTCGCTTGCCGCAGGCGCTATGGTTTTTCTTCGCCTCGCCGCCGAGCAACATGGCGCTTGCCAAAGATGTTCCTGGCTGCGGCTGGAAAGCGGCGACCTTCGACGCTAAACGCTGGCAGTTCCTCGCACTGCTGCCCACCGCACCCATCGGCTTCCTGTTGATGCGTATCCCGCTGTTTTACAATCGCCTGTGGTCAATTGGGCAGCGTGCCATTGGCGTCAACGAAAAATTATTGGACAGCAATCTACTATCCGAATGGCACACTTATACATTACAATGGCATACAAATGGTGCAACATTTGCGGTAGATGACAGTATCATCCATCAAGCGCCCTATGCCCCACATGGTACGCTAGGCTTTATCGCATGGATGGATAATCAGTACGCTGTCATCACGCCGCAGGGACACTTTGGTTTCGGATTGATCAATTTGCAACAGGAGCAAAGCCTTCAGTTAAAATTTATAGAAATTGAGAGTCAATATGCCTCGGAAACAAGATAACGAGTCTGTGCCTGCCAAAATGCGTCCCATTTACGATGAGATTGTCGAGTTGACCGACACTTTCTGCAAAGAACATCTGACGGATGAGTATGCTGTGCTCTGTCGCAAAATGACAGTTGCGCTTTGCCGAAAACGTCATTCACCGCTGGAATCGGGCAGAACGAAAACTTGGGCAGCAGGCATTATCTATGCGCTGGGACGCACGAACTTTCTGTTCGACAAAAGCCAGAAACCACATATGAATGCTTCTCAACTATGTGAGTTATTGGATGTGAGTCAGAACACAGCAAGCGCAAAATCCAAAATTATTCTTGATTTGTTGGACATTATTCCCTTAGATCCACGCTGGTCATTGCCTAGCCAATTGGATGAAAATCCGATGGCGTGGATGCTCATGGTAAACGGCATGATCGTAGACATACGCCATATGCCCCGTGAAGTACAGGAGATCGCTTTTAAGCAAGGTCTCATTCCGTACATTCCCGCTGATCGCAATAAATCTCAGGATACATGACATGTCAATGCCGACCCTCGTCATTGTAACCTCCGAGACACCCGCGTGGATAGACGTGGTGAAAACTGCAACAGCCGATGTATTCAATACTGTCGAATATCGTGAACGTGGAAACTACGTATCGCGCCTCGTTGACGATCAGGCGGCAATGATTCTGGTGAACGCCGATGGGGTTGATGACTGGCAGTTTTGGACAGTCACGCCGAAAGCCAGCCCCGCAACGCGCCGCATTCCGATGGTCATGGTGAGTGATGATGCATCCAGGCACGCCGCAGCCTTACACAGCGGTGTCGATTTTGCCTTAACACCTGCGCAGCTTGCCGCCGAACTGCCGCGTTTGCTGGCGGTTCATGCGCGTGCGCCCAAGCCCGCAATTGTCGAAGCGATGGAAGAGCAATGCGCTGAGCCGCTGCCCCCCGAAGGCTTGGAAGGTATTCGGCGTTTCAATGAGGGTGAATACTACAAGCAGCATGACTTGTTTGAAGCGCTGTGGGTCGAAGAATCGGGTCCCGTGCGCGATTTATACCGTGCAATCTTGCAGGTGGGTGTGGCGTACTATCAGATTACGCGCGGCAACCAGCGCGGCGCGCTGAAGATGCTGCTGCGCAGTGTGCAGTGGTTGGCGCTGCTGCCAGATGAATGTCGCGGTGTTGATGTGAAACAACTGCGCGAAGATTCATACAAAGTGCGCGCGGAATTAGAGCGTATCAAGGATATTGCGGAGTTCGATAAATCGCTGTTACAGTCGGTGAAGATGACGCAACAAAAAACCAGCTCATAGGCTGGTTTCCGTTTTTTAGCGTGCCCAGAGGGATTCGAACCCCCGACTTCTTGCTCCGTAGGCAAGCGCTCTATCCGCTGAGCTATGGGCACTTACTGAGCCTTATCTTAGCATAGCCAGCCCACATGGTCAAGGCATAAAACGCGATCTAAAGACATTACATTCTCCATTAAAGTGTCAAAAGGAACTCAAATGCATCCCTTTTTCTGCTATGCTCTTTGATAGAGAAAGGAATTCCGATGTCCCACAACTTGCTAAAGACTATCGATTATCGACTAAAAGCTACTCTGTTATCTCACTGCATCTTTGGCTTACATTTAACTTTTGGGTTAGTTTTAGGTTTGAAAAAGAAACACGGCGAACCAGAGGATGCTTATGTGTAACAGAGCAAATAAAACATTAGGCTGTTATCCCCTGTTAATCAGAGAAGTTGGTCAACGCACACCGATTTTCTAGCCCATCTCCATTAACTCTCAAACTCAATGATGAGCGTAAAATCGCCCTCGCTCGTGCCAAACCCCGTCACGACGATCAGATACGTTCCCGTTTCTGGAATCTCAAAACTGGCGATCTGTGAGTCGTAGCGGTTCAATGAGTCGTCGTCTGAATTATGATCGTCATTCTGCGCAAGCGTTTCGCCGCTGGCATCAAATAGGCGCAGCACGGGGTCAAGGTCGCTGTTGCGTTCCGTGCGTACCGTGATGGTCACCACATCGCCCTCATTAGCAGTGAAAGCCTGCTCGAATCTGCCGTTGGCTTGGACACTGCCTTCAATCTCCATTGTGCCACCAGCAATCGCCGTCGTGCTGTTGGCGAACGAAATCGTCAGTTCAAACTCGCCAGGATCACCAAAGTAATCGTCCACTTCAATCGTATATGTGCCATCACTCGGCAATATGAAATTTTCGATGCGCGCGTCAAACAAGTCGAGTGTCGTATCGCGGTTTTCGTGATCATCATTTTCAGCAAGCACTTCGCCATCTTCATCCAACAGCGTCACCAGCGGGTCAATGTCGGCGTCATCGTCGGGCAGATCGCGCACTGTGATCGTCACGACATCGCCTTCGTTTCCTTCAAACGTCGTCTCAAACGTGCGATTGGAGCGTAAACGCTCGTTCACGACGACAGGCTCAGATATTTCACCAATACCCCCACGTTCACTGACCTCCAGGGTCACTTCAACGCTTCCTGTGCTTGCCCCGGTAAAGCTGGTCACGCGGATAATGTAGACACCCGCGTCAGGAAGCTCAACGTCTTCGAGCACCGAGTCACGGTTGGAAAGGTCATCGCGCCGTGTCTCATGGTCGTCGTTAAAACCAAGATTGTCATTGTCAGCGGTGAGGACTTGCAGCGTGGTATCAATCGCGCCGGGCGTGACGCTGCGTGCAGTAACGTTGATCGTTTGCGCTTCCGCCGCAGTATAGAACAGATCAATCGCACCTTGACCACCCACCAGAGAAATCACGACAGGCGCGCCATCGGTGATCGTTAGTCCTGTTTGCTCAAACACGGAGGCAGTGGCTTCTGCTGTCGCTGCGGGTAAGGTTGCCGTCGGCGTGGCAGTGACCTGTGCCGCGTAGTCCGCCTGCACGGCAACACCCGGCAGGATGACCAGGCACAATAAGATACAACTCAGGAGTATACGCCCGAAGGCAGCCATAAATCTTTTTCCTCTTTAGGGTAGCGGTCCACGCGGCAACGTCGGATGGGTGCGATCATCATCCTCGTAGTCATCTTCATCAGCTTCAACGGGAACTTCTGGCTCCTCAACGGGAAGAGAGGAAACCGCATCTGCATTTTCGATCTTGGCGATCTCATCTACAGCCGAAACGCTCCCGTACATCATCGCCATCAACCCTGGCAGATAGCGATCCAAAATCATCACGTTGGCGTACACCATCTGCTTGACCAGCGGCTTGGTAAGCTGCGAACCCTCTACGTCGATACTGGTTTTATAACGGATCTCGCCGTCCGTCCAATCCATCTCAAAATTGCCGATAATCATGCCATAATTCGCGCGCGTGATGAACTCAGAAACCGCCGCGCGTCTCGCTTCGGGAGCATTCATGGGACACACGGAGTAAAAGACAAACTGCTGCTGATCTTCTCGCGCCTGCGCGTAGCACATCCACTTGCCATGCTTGCCAGAGAAGCCCATACTCAGCGCAGTTAAACCTTCCATCCACGAGAATTCCCAATCGTCCTCCTCGAAAAACTCGATCATGGCATTAAAAATCACTCCCATCGTAGGGCATCCTTTCGACAGTGGTTTCAGCCTTGTTGCCCGGAGTCAACGTCAAGTGCAGCGCTGCGATCTTTGCCTTCGGTAATAATGGTGAATCTGCCCGTCGTCGAGCCATCATTAGACACCTCAGGCAGCGTTGCTGGCGGCGGTGGCTCATGCTGCGCGCCCGGCTCGGCGACAATGCGTATGGCACCTGTTTTCGATAAGCGCTCTAAAGAGTTTTTGTCAGGCATGGGTTAGCCCTCGCTTCATTGCTTTTCCCTATTGTAGTGCGAACTGCGACTGTTTGTAAAAGCATTAAGGGGGCAGTCGGTTGGACTCTGCCCCTTTCTTTACAGAATTTTAATTCATGGTAGATCTGTGTAAAGTATTCGTAGAAGGAATTATACCGGTTGCAACAAGCTCAAATGCAGCGCCTCCAACTATTGAAAAGTTACCTGTTGATGAGGAAATGCATAATATAAGCGAATATGATTCTCTTGATTTTCTCGCTGTCCTTGGCGTCTCGGTGGTTCATTCTTTACTTATGGAGAAATCAATTAGACTGCGAACAATGGGCTTAAGCCCATTGTTGAGGTAAATCATTCGTGTTCGTTTTGATTTTTCCATTATCTGGTCTCATCTTCTCTTGGCGAACTTGGCGTCTTGGCGGTTCAATCGTATTTCCCCTTTCCCCGTTTTGTGGACAGAGAAAGGGGTTTCAGGGATCAGCACATCACGTTAGCGCAAACGACGCAGCCCCAGATACTCAAGGATGGCAAACACACCTACGATGTCGGCAATGATGAGTACAGCCCATTTGCCCTCATTCGTGAAGCTCAAAGGATCAGCGATCAACAGCAGAACACTGCCGACGACCCACAAAATGTCCATAACGAGAATGATGCGTCCTTTGTTGGAATCCAGCGGCGTTTGATTGGCGACATAAAATACCGCGAACGCGAAGCCGATCACCCCGACGCCGAGAACCGCCAGCAGGATGGGTTGATCGACACCCATCAGCGATGCCAATGCGCCAGCGCCAAGCAGAAACGCTGCGCCGCTGACGACAGAGAACAGCGCGTTACCCTTGAGTGTATTGCGCAGCAGGGATGATTTGTCTTGCTGAAGAACCGTTGCCATTGTGAAAACCTCCATTGCTGAACTTGTGATGATCTCAGCATAGGGGTTTGGCAACTGCCATGTCCACGAAAATAACTGCCAAACACTGCCAATTTACGCGGATTCGGCTTCCCTCTGGCGTTCGCGCAAATCCTGCGCGACGAGTTTTGTCGCTGCTGTTTGCCAGTTGTAGAGGGTGCGCTCTGGAACGGAGGCGTTGAACCAGCGCAGCACTTCTGACAATTCATCTTCAACATCATCGTTGGCGGCGCGCACGCTGTAAGGTTTCAGCCCAACAACATAGGGATAGTACAGCGCATTATAATGCCGCCATTCGTTCGTCGTGCCGAAGTCGCCTTTATTGCGCGGTTTCAAGCGGGCGACGCTTTCCGCCAGCAGCGTTTTGAGTTCGACAGCGCGCTCCAGTGTGTTATCAGGGGCATGACGCTGTACCAATCGGGTATCTATTGCAGGTAGATAAATCAGAGGATTGCTGGCAAGTCGTGGCAAATCACCAAAATGACTCAGCGCGCGGCGCGTATGACGTGCAAACTCATCGTCGCTTAGTTGATCGAGGCTCAGCATATCCGTTGTGCGCGGCAGAGCGTTAGCAACAGCGCGCAGATCAGCACGCGCATTCCGCAGACGCGCCCAGCGAAAGAAGGCGATACGCTCGATAAGGGTTTGTGCTTGATCGGAGAAGGCTTGCACGAGGATTGAGGTAACGATCATCCCCAGCAGCAGCCCCAGCATCGGCAAGCTCACGCCGATGATCGACATCACCAGCGCCACCTGTCCGCCAAAGACGAGACTCATAAAAGCCGCGAAGTCAAAAGACCGCAGAATATCAATGAGCAAGCCTTCGCCGCGTTCAGCGGCATCGACAGCCGCCGCCATGATGCCCGGTATGCATAGGAGTAGGCTCACGACAATCGTGGGCAGTACCCCTTGCAAAAGGAACAGCGGCACTGCCAGAAATAACAGCACCTGCTGCCATGTTTTTAAAGGCGCTTCGCCGCGCAGGAAATAGAGCGCAGCGATTGTCCATAAGACAGCAGCAAGTAAAGCCAGCAGCGGTGACGCAGCGATGCCAACCATGTATGCGCTGAACAAATTGAGCGCGATATTGAGCGCATACGTGATAAAGCTCGCTCCGGCAAAGCACAGCCGCTGACTATGCAGGTCACGACTGATGAGGTACGTCCCCAGCCAGAGAGTGAGACTGAAGCCTAAAACTTGTTCAATCATCCAGCAGTTACGCTCAAACTAACCGTGTTTGACATCACAATCCTACCGCGCTATAACGAATTGATACAAAGATAACCGACTATTTCCTTGCGATTCGCATTTCTTTACCTTCTGAATGTTCTATAATGGGTTATAGGATTTACTCTTGAGGGGCAGGAAGCGTTATTATGCGAATCTTTCTCGCTGCACTTGCACTCGTTATTATTTTGATTGTATTTGTTTCGGTTGAGCAAAGTCAGGCACAGGTATTGCCCTGTACCGTAAGTAATGGGGGCACACTTAACGGATTTAATATGACGTTAGGCGCAGCCGATTGGCAGGAATCCTTTCCTCCGGTGAGATTACAGCAAGGTGAAACCATCACCTTCACCTTCACCGGTGGAACAACCATCCGTCACCGTTGGTTTAGATTTCCGGTAAACCTGGCATCTCCTTTACTAGACACGGGTTTGGTCAATTCACCACGTACCGTTCCCTTTGTTGCCCCTGCTACGGGTGATTACGATTACCGTTTTACCCTCACCGATCCGACGACAGTGGCAATTTCCTGTGTGCTTCCCGCAGCGCCTCCTCCAACAGCCGTAGGCGCGGCAGCCCCTCTCCCTGAAGTCCCACCTGATGACCGTCTCAACTGGCGTCATGGTGATTTAATGGATGTGGTCTATCGGCGCTATGATGCTCAGGGCAATCCCATGCTCCATGTGTATCTCGTCAGCGCCAACAGCATCGGCAACATCCTCTGCACACTCACACGCGCCGACGCTGCTCCCTTCGTCGGCAATCCACCAGTGCAAAACGTGTTTATCCGTTATTGCAACGCCCAGGTTGCCGTTTACTATCTGACGTCCGATGAATTACAAATCAACATTGGTCCCGATGGGGAAGGCAAAACCTACGTGCTTGTCTTCAACCCCATCACGTTTCAGGTGAATAACCGCTACTCGTTCTGAGGTCTATGGTGAGGATTGACGATTTACAAGGTTAGGTTTTGGCTCATGGGTAAATCGAGTGCGAACAAGGGGATTAATCCCCTTGTTCAAGGCGAAAAAGCACTACTTGTACCCAAGAGCCTAAGTTT
>CALMZT010000998.1 GCA_937870805.1 uncultured Chloroflexota bacterium | reverse complement strand
AATCTTGCAGTTTTGTTTCATACCCTTGCCAGGGAATAGTGACTGTAGCATCAGTCAGCCCAGGCTCAAAGGTTTTTCTATAATAGTAACTTGCTACCAAAGTGTCTGACGCTAATGTCGGATTGTGACAATCCAACCACATAGTAAAGATGCCTTTAGGTTCGCTATATACTAGGCCATATACGTTCCCACGTCCATAATCTGCGAACGGATATATAAGGAAATCTTCACCAAAAACATCAATAACGTCTTTAAGTGGAAGCGCAAAGACAATATTTACATCCCACACCACGCCATCCTTGAAATCTATATAATTAATATCTTGTAGGCTCGACAAATTAGGATATTCCGTTGAAGTAAGCCATTTCACTGCTATTTGAGACCATTGCCAAGATATGTGATTTTCTTCAAAGCATAGATTCGCATCATAGCTAAATGTTAAGGTTTCGAGAATATTCTGTACTTGTTCGTAACTAGCATCTGTAAGAGGATAACCGAAAAGACATGGAGAGCTACAGTTTTCCGTTGAAACCATTGCTGCCACTGTGTGAGCATGAGATAAATTATCGCTAGACTGAACTGATGAGATGGTCGCTAAAATTACTAGGCTGATGATGGCAAGAGTTTGAATCTTTGTGTACCGCGTGATCGCTAAATTAAACACTACTCAACCTCCTAAATATCCAAAACTATTATGGAGTAGATTGACAGTACATATCAACCTACTCCATACCTACGATACAACGGTTACGAGATTAGATTAAGGAATTTGAACTTCAGATCGAGCTAAGACACATGCTGTTCCAGTCATTCCAGAGTACGACTGCCCTTGAGCAGGCACAATAGAGTTTGGCAATAACCGTCCGACATATACGTCAATCTGATCGCGTTCAAATTCAGTTCCACCACCACCATCATTAATGAATAGAGGAAATGGCGCACTCCCGTTGTCAGGAATAAAGTAGACAAAAACTCTGCCTATATTTCCTACCCCGCCAATAAAGTTATCTCGCGGCGAAACTGCACCCGTCCGTCCAGGCATGGCGCAAGTTTCACCACTCACTTGCGGGTGTCCGCCACATACTTCTGGCGCAAGCTGAAAATCGCTCTGGGGATTAACTGTGAAGCCAGGTGGCATTCCTAAACCACAGTCACCCAAACTACTTTGATCTTTCACACATTTATATATTTGATTTCCAGCTGTACTGCGACCCAGTTTCTGGACAGTAACGATAAGAAGTCGTAAAACTGAGAAGAACGGGGAGATAATCAAGTATGGCACAGCAAAAAAGACGGACATTCAGTGCGGAGTTCAAATTTGAAACGGTGCTGGAAGCGCTGAGGGGAGAAAAAAGCGCGGCGCAAATCTGTCGGGAGCGGAAGATTAACGAGAATCTGTTGTCGCGGTGGAAACAGGAGTTTCTGCAAGAGGGAGCAGAAGTGTTTCGTCGCGGGGAACAGTCGAAAACGGCCCACGAGGATCTCAGCACCCGGATCGCAGAACTGGAGCGGATGGTGGGGAAGCTGACGATGCAGTTGGAGATTTCAAAAAAAGCCAGCGCCATCTGGGAGTCGGACTCGAGGAGAAACGGGCGATGATTGACCGAATGAAAAGCCAGTATCCGGTACAGGTGTTGTGCGAAACGTTGGATTGTCCGCGCAGCAGTTACTATTATGAAGCGGCAGCGCTTGAGGATACCCCCTTGATCGAAGCCATCGAGCAAATCATCCTGCGCTTTCCCTTCTATGGGTATCGTCGGTTGACGGCAGAGTTAGGACGACAGGGCTGGCAGGTCAACGAGAAAGTGGTGCGACGCGTGATGAAAGGCATGGGACTGAAGGGCAAAGTCGGTCAGGTGAAAATCACGACCACCGATAGTGGTCACAAGTTGCCCCGCTATCCCAACCTGATCCGTTCGGTGACGGCTGCTTATCCGAACCATCTCTGGGTAGCGGACATTACTTACATTCGACTGGCAGACCGCTTTATCTATCTGGCAGTGGTGCTGGACGTATACACTCGGGCCGTGCGAGGCTGGTATTTGGCGAAGAGTCTCAGCCAGACACTCTCCCTTGAAGCCCTGAAACAAGCCTTGAGCAAAGGAATCCCTGCTTTGCATCACTCCGACCAGGGGGTGCAGTACGCCGCGAAAGGCTATATCGAGCTGTTGACCGCCAACCGTATTCGTGTCAGCATGTCTGAACCCGGTTGTCCCACTCAAAACGCCTTTGCGGAACGCTTTATGCGAACCTTCAAGGAAGAGCATGTCGATTACAGCGACTATCGAGATTTTGATAATGCGCGACAGCAGATTGGGCATTGGATTGAGGAGGTTTATATGACGCAACGGGTTCATTCGGCGCTCGATTACCTCACCCCGCTGGAGTTTGAAGCCGCCTGTGAACCGATGACGCACGGTGTCACCTTAAACTGCTGATTTTACTGTCCAGGTTTTGGGTCGCAGTACAAGCCGTTATCACTCCATTTCCACAACAAGCTCTATAGGCTTGCTCTGGGGTTATTGCGTCTATGCTCGAAATACCTTCATCAGCCGCCCCATAATTCGTTAATCTTATATTTGTTACAGGATTAGACCGCCAGACATAATCGCTTGGTGGATAAGCTGGTTCATTGCTTCCATATCGACTATATGTTGCGTGAATCACATCCGCAGGTGAAGGGAGGCGAGACGGATCGCATGGATTACTTCCCACTGTAGGTTGCGGTGTATTAGTCTCAAATACTGGAATCGGCGGTGCAGGCTTCGCACACGCCTTATATTTGTCCCATGTACTGAAGTAGTCAG
>CALMZT010000997.1 GCA_937870805.1 uncultured Chloroflexota bacterium | reverse complement strand
AGTGAGGAGTGGTTGCGCGTTATTGCACGCTAGAATTACCCAATCAACCCTCACCCTTAGTGATTTGGTTTACTAGTACACCCTGTAGTGTGTGAATTCGTTCACTTCGGTATCGTCAGTGAACCAATAGCGAGGTGATGAATAGTTTATTCTCGGTGACTCCACAAAGTCAAAGAGGATGCCGCTGTAACGCTGTGATGCCCAATAGGATAAGGCAGTGGCAATAACGGTATCGTCATGTTCTCCGGGAGGCGCGCTGTAGTACCAGTTGCCATGCGGCGTGCGGGACATCTGATAGATTTGCAATTCGTACTTCAACACCTCATCATCCAAAAGTTTTACCTCGCCTTTTTCCATTGCCAACGACAGCTTTTCAACCAACGACATTTTGGACTGCGCCGTTGTTGTAAATGGTTCGACAGGCAAACCATCAGCACGCAAAGCATCAATGTTGACCGCGCCGACGCTATTTGATTCTGCCAAAATCACCACTGGCTTGAAACGATCATACAGCAAGCTCAGGCGATCTCGCTGAAGGTTGTAGGACACCTGATTGAAACGCTCCAAGAAAAGCTGATTGCCTGACGTATCCATCACAGAAATCGCCGTAAAATCGTAATCACGCCCCCAATCTACACCAAAAACACAGCGACCAGCAGTATCGGCAACAGGTTGTTGACAAACGGTTTCGATGTTGCGAAAAACCGCGCCGCCATCTTCCAGAAACTCAGCTAAGAATTCCTGTTGAAACACCCGCTCTGGCAAGGAACGGCGGGCGTCTTCAACTTCGGCGGCTTCAATAAAAGGATTGGTGGCGGTAGGAAAAGACCATGAATGCCAACCCTCATCTCTGCGGTTGTAAAGCTGCCAGAACCAGTTGCGTCCGCGCGGCGTGGAGGCAAATAACGCACTGCCGCGATAATCGGCAAGCAAAGGACGAATCGCCGCGTGCCAAACCGATGCGTCGGGAATCAAAGCCGCTTCGTCAATGACGACAAAATGATATTTGCGCCCGCGCACGGCTTCGGTACGGGCTGTCCAACACTCGAACAAGCCACCGTTGATAAGCTCAATGCGGGATTCTGTCTCCCGCACACGGCTGATGAGAGGACTCATGAGCATTTTGATGGCTTCCCACACCTCGAAGGTCATGATGTGGGAAGGCGCGAAATAGGCACACGAATGTCGTTCCATCAAGTGATTGCAAATTAATTCCAGCGCAATCTGCGTTTTGCCGAAACGTCGTCCGCAAGCTAACACTTTGAAACGCGCGGGATGATGGACAATCTCCTGCTGCGCGGCAAAAAGCTCATGAAGCTTAATCTCGTTTTGGGAGTGGGATTCGTTCGACACGAACAACGACCTCCTCTTGCAACTCATGGGCGGGGGCGGGACCGTCGATGTGACCGTACATCCAGCGAACGGCGTTGATCCAATCGTTGATGGACTCGGCTTTTAGCTTTTGACCACCCAAATCGACTTCGCCAGAGGTAGCGAACTTCCAAAGTAAGGCAGCGACAAGCTCCTTGTTCGGGGCTTCGCCTTCTTCCGCTTTGGCAGCAAGCACGGCGCTCAGGCTGCGTGATTTTAGGGGTCTCCCACTGGGATTACCGGACTGACCTTTTCTCCATTTAGGCATAAAAATGCACCTCCAACTATTGTCGCAGATTTATATTGTAACAGAAAATATACTTTTTAGAATTTATGTTCTATACGAAGTTGGTAGGAATTTTCTAACCTCACCCCCTTAGTCCCCCTCTCCATTGCGATAAGCTGAGTGAAAGCCAAAGTTGTCGGCGCATGGAGAGGGGGAATCGCCCTCGCGCGGGGGATGTTTCGCAGGAAAATAGGCTGTAGATCAGAGATTCGCAGTTGATTGGGGGTGAATTTGGGCAATACAAAGAAACGCCAGAAAATAATGCAGTTTTCCAATTAACGACGGAGAAAAATGGCGGTGCTGTTGTTCCGCCAGAAACTAAAGTTTCCGGCTGCCGAAGTGCCACGTCCACTGATGCAGTTTAACGATTAAATACGGACATCTGCGTAGGGGCAGACCAATGTGTCTGCCCTGTATCGGGCGCACACGTTGGTGCGCCCCTACGAAACCCGTTCTCCCTATTATTTAGTTAAAGAGCATAAGTGGACAGGGAAGCGGATTGCAGTTTGAAAAGGTTAGCGGCAAATAGAGAGGAAGAGGGCAAGACAGCGCCTTGCCCCTACAGGATTCGAGGGATAGCGTTAGTACGCGCTTTCGAGGTCGATCAGTCCCTTTTCTTTGGATTGATGCAGGGCATAACGGTAGTAGCGCGTCGAGACAAAGATCAGAATCACGGTCATCACGGCGAGGATGCCTAACAACTGCGCATCGGTGAAGCCTGACAGTGTGGGGAAGCGCGCAGCGTTATCGCCTAACAGCGAACGGCGCGCCAGTTCCAGCCAGTAGGTGGCGGGGAAGATAAAGCCGATGGGTCTGAGCCATGCGGGCAGTACATCCAGCGGGAAAATCGCGCCCGTGAATAAGTAGAGAGCACTGGCAACAGCTTCACCGACAGCCCAAAAGTGGCGCGCCATGCTCATCGTGACGCCGCCGAGCATCAGCCCAATACATGCCAGCGCCACCAGCGTCGCTAACAGGGACAACATTGGTCTTTCCTTCCCTTTCAAGTCCAACTTAAGTTGGGAGATATGTTTGATTAGGTGAAAGTCAAGATCCTGTGTCACGCTGACGCATCTGCTCTACGGGTTGGTTCGATAGCGCACGCCCCTCCTTCGCTGATGAAAGAGAACGAAAACACCGCTGCAGGCAG
>CALMZT010000996.1 GCA_937870805.1 uncultured Chloroflexota bacterium | reverse complement strand
CTGCGCCTCGCTGGTCGGTTCGTCTGTCTCTTCTGCCAGCGCAGCCTGTTGCAGCACATTGAAGGCGACTGTCGCCGGAGTACTGCTGGTGCCATCCGCGCGGAACGCCGCTACGCTCAACGTATGCTCACCCTCGCCCTCTGCTGTCCAACGCTGGCTGACGCTGAAGACCGCCGCACCTGAAGCATTAGGTGACTCGGAAGTGCCGATCATGGTGTCATCGACTTTGAACTCGACACGCGCAAGATCAGCACCCGCATTGCTCACCGATACCTGAATGTTGACGCCAACCCCTTCCAGATAAGTGTTGTTGGGCGCAGGGGCAACAATCTCCACGATGGGTGGACCACTAAACGTCTGTTGAGCAGGTCCCTGTCCGGGAGCAGTCAGTGTACACGCGGGCATGAGAACTACAAGCAGCAGTCCCAACCATATGCGTGAAAGTAGGCTGTATTTCATTGCCAAAGGTAACTCCTGAAAAACCGATTTCTATTTTGCGGCGTAAATCGTAGCGCAGCGCACGAATTTATGCGAGATGAAAGATGAATTCGTTGAAGAAGCGTAGGTTTTGTGACAAAATCAGTCATATGAATTTTGAAAAACCTCGTCTCATTTTTCAAGCAAATGTTGAACGCAAGCGCTTTTTCCGGCGGTTCACGCTGGCATTCATCGTCGCGCTGGCGTGCGGTGTCGCCTGGTTCGCGCTGGAACAAGCGGGAATGCGCGGCTTAATTGACCCTGCCGTACTGGGTGTTGGGCAAATCGTCGCGCTGGTTGTATTCGTAATTTTCACAGCGCGCGCCCTCGTCAGTTTATTCGTCTGGCTGCGGCTCAAAAACGAATCCCTGAAGGTTTTCGACAAAGGCTTTACGTGGACGCGCGGCAAAGACGCCTACAAGTCCAGTTGGAACAAGCTGGTCAATTTCCGCGAAGGGGCGAGAGCGCTGCGGTTGGCAGGTCGTCCGATGCTGCAATGGGGCGCGCATACGCTCACCATGCAAGATCAGCGTGTCTTTAAGTTCACCAGCACACACGGCGATCCGCGTGATTTTGTCAAAACGGTGCGTCCTTACGTTGCCGAGGTGACGGGAACACGTATGGGTAAAGCCCTGCGCGCCGAAAGACCTGTAAAGCTGCATCCCAAGCTCACCGTCTGGCCCGGCGGCGTGGAGATTGATAAACTCAAACTTCCCTGGACGGAAATCGATGTCAAAGTGCGCGGCGGCAAGTTAACTGTCTTCCAGTTGGGTAAAAATGGCAAGTTTAAACCCGTGCGCAGCTATCCCATCAGCAAAATTGATAATGTCAGCGGCTTCGTAGAACTGGCGACGAGTACCATGCGCAGCTATCAGCCGGAACGCTTCGGCATCAAAACGCAGCGCGCGCTGCCAAAAATCGAAGATATTCGCTTCGCACCGGGTATCTACAAAAACACGCCCATGCGTTCACAAAGCGAAATCGCGTTCGCCAGAGAACTCGATGCACGAAAAATTCGCTGGCAGTACGAAGCTGGCACGCTGGGCAGAAGCAAATATGTCGTCGATTTTTATTTGCCCGATTATCGCTGTTGGGTCGATATTCGTCGAAGCAAGCCCAATCAGCGTGACACTGTGGTGCTGTCTACCGTCGCTGATGCGCTGTGGAGAGAGCGTACTGAAGAGCGTCTGTTTGTGTATTTGCCAGATGGAGCGCTGCTCATTAACCCTGAAGGGACACGTTCGCTCACGCATGAGGAGTTTTGGGTGAGGATGGTGCGTCCATGAAACGGGTAATCAGCCGCCATCGTTTGCCGCCCTTTTATCGTGTAGCGTTGAGCGCGCTGTGGCTGCTGCCTGTACTCATCCTGAGCGCGACGCTGC
>CALMZT010000995.1 GCA_937870805.1 uncultured Chloroflexota bacterium | reverse complement strand
GAAGCCCGACATCCAACGCGCGTTAGATGACCCCAATCACCATCCCACGCTGCGCGAACGGATGACTGAAACTGCCGCGCATCTCGAAGCCGATCATCCGAGGTTAGCCGCCGCGCTTGAATCAGCGATCAATCTATTGAGCAACATGGGCATCTGATCAGAACCTATGCATTAGTATTGTAGGTGATCTTTTAATGTAGGGCGCAATTTGGACAGTTTTTCCTATGTAAGACCACATTGGTCGTAAAGTATCACAATCAATTTATAGACATCTGCATACCAGCTCCTGAGGCGATTGTATTCAATGTCTACATCCTCACCATGGGCGATCTTGTGTCTATTGGCTACCACACTGTCAACAGCATTTTTGATTTTGAGATAATCGGGCAAATTTTGAATTTCTTCTGCCCACTTGGGATTAAAGGCTTCAACAACTTGGAGAATTTTCCCCATTTTAGGATTCTGAAATCCTTCTAATTGGGCTTCGATATAGTTTGCTATGTTTGGAGCAGATTTATCTTTCGCATAAGCCGTGTAAATTTCGTAGATAGAGACTTCCAAAAAACCCGACACAAGTACACACAAATAACGTGTCCAGTGTGATCTTAGTTCAAACTCAGCAGGTCTACCTGAGAACGCCGATATTTTGCTGAAAAGATTGTCCAGACGTTGTTTATAACGCAAAATTTCTCGGAGCATTTTGCGTTATTACTCCACGTCAGCAAAATATCGAATTCCACGCTCAATACGTTGTTTGACGTGTTCTTCTGTTGCGGTTGCTTTAGTAATGGCATCCACAAATGTTTGATCTGCAAGTAATTTTGTGTACTGCCCATTTAAGGAGTCACAACTTGGAATATCGCCTTTATTTTGCAAACGCTTAGCGACACCTACCATGACAGCATCAAATAAAGCTACATTTAATGGTCCTCTCAGACGAAAGGCTTTTTTACCCAAGCATTTCTGGATAACCTCAATCGTATTTTCAAAAATCCTCAGCAATTCAACTTTGGATTGAAATTGTAAATTGCGGTTCTTGACCATATAGCGATTTAGGAAGTCTTCCATTGGTCTAGCATAATCTTGACTGTAGAAATAGAGCGCAAAGAAACGCAAGATCATCTCCTGGTCGCGTCTTCTTTGATCTGGACTGCTTTTACCATAGAGATCCCGCCATATTGGGTTAGAATTGACTTCATCTAGGAATTGATTAAATAACCCCCCGTAAATTGCAGCACGAATTTCTTGAGGTTTAAGCGGCATAGCCCCTGTATTCAACCGACGAAAAACAAAGTAGACACTGCTGTTATCGTCAGAAGGGTCTTCTTGCCTTACAACAGTAGCGTGCAGAATTGAATTATCAAGACGCCGCCGATCTGTAGGTTGCAATGACGAATAAGTTAAACCCAGAAACTGCTTTTGAACATCTATGAGTTCTAGATCATTTTCATAAAACATCTTCAGAGTACGTAAACGTTGTGAACCATCAACAACGAGTAGCTTTTGATTTGATTCAACTGTTGAAAGAAAAATGCCCGGTACTGGTAAGCCTAACAACAGGGACTCAACAAACTGAGAGGCTCTCGATATTTCCCAAACGTATCCTCGTTGAAATGAGGGGAGTACAATGTCTCCTTCCTTCAATCGACGCACTAAACCAGCTATGTCGAAATCAACGCCATAACTAGAAATAGAGTATTGAAAAGGAAGAACATCTTCATCACCTAATCTGTCTTCAATCTCAATATCATCTTTGAATCCATTTGGAGGATTCTGAAATTCTGCTAACTCTCGTTCCATTAGTAATTAGCCTTTACATTCCATGTTAGGAGGATTCTACTGTAATCAGACACAGTGGTATAGTCTCTTGAGAAACTCTCTCTAATTTGCGGAGTCAGAGAATAAATTATACCTCCAGCCAATTACTAGAATTTCCCAACCTTTTCTAACCTTCCACGCCGCTTTTCACCCCTTTTTACGTCAACATACTTTTTAGTGCCGATTCGCGGAATCCGCCTGTGCCTGAAACGCACGCATGGGCATTCATCGCACACCCTTCGTATCACCCCACGCCCCACTGTTTGAACTCAAATAGTTCCATTCGGTACTTCTCTCAACGAAGTTTGCCTTTCCCAACCGATTCTAACCACTTTTCTCTCCTTGGCGACCTTTGCGTCTTGGCGGTTCAAATCCTTGTCTTTGCATTTCCCTCATTGCTCGTTGCTTATTGCTCATTGCTTAAATCTTCTCCTTGATCCGCTGCGCCAAAAAGTGCGCCGTCCCCAAAATCGTCAGCATCGGGTTCACGCCGCTGCACGTCGGCAGCACGCTCCCATCTGCCAAAAACAACCCTTTGACCTCAAATGCCTCGCCATTCGGGTCTGCCACGCCCTGTTCCGCGCTGCCCGCAATCTTGCACGATGACATCTGATGCGCGCTGAACAAGGCAAAATCGTTCGCCCGCAAGCCGTGTTTTTCCACCCGCCGCAGGAACGATTCCAGCGTCCCATCGCGTCCCAGTCTGAACGTCGGGCGTGTGTTGTGCGGCGCATGAACTTCCAGCGCCCCCGCCGCTACATGAATGCGCAGCGCCTCCTGAATGCCGCGCATCATGTGTTTGGCGTCCTTCGGATGCAGCTTATAATGCACGCTCGGATTGCCCGCACGGTCAAGTTTGATCTGCCCGCCGTGCGTGTCGCGTGTGATGACAATGATGTTCGCCGTGTGTTCCATCTGCTGCATCACCTGCTTGTGCTGCCTGCCCGACAGCCACGCCACTGCCAGCGCGAACAAGCCCGGATGCCCCGGTGCGTTCATCAGGCGCACGCCGTAGCCATGCCCGTCGAGGTTAGCGAACTCAGTGGTGAGGCGCGTCATGGGTGCGCCCTGCCACACTCGAATCGGTTCTTCAAAAAAAGCGCTGGTCACGGTGGTGGGATGTAGGCGCAGATTCTTGCCGATATTGGGGTTCGTGAAGCCTGAGCGCAGCATGATGGCAGGCGTGTTGATTGACCCTGCTGACAGCACTACCGCCTTACATCTGACCGTGACTTCATGACGCGCGCCGCTGCTGTCAAGCACACTCAACAGCGCCCCGCTCACTTTTCCGTTGGAATGC
>CALMZT010000994.1 GCA_937870805.1 uncultured Chloroflexota bacterium | reverse complement strand
AATCAAAATAAACACTAACAATCTGTTCAGGACAATGGGCTTAAGCCCATTGTTAGCAATCTAACTGATTTGTCCATCAGATGTTTGCTTAAACAAGATAACACCATGAAAACACAATCTACACTCCCTCTTACCACACCCCCTGATGAAAGCCTGCGCCTTCTGCAAAGAGCAGTGGCACAGCGTTCTAACTGGCGCATCCTGACGGGTGGAGCAAATCACCAACCGCGCTTTGTGATCGAAAAGCGCGTGCGTTATGACCTTGTGCGCGGCTTGCCGATGGTGGCGCTGTATCAGGTCATGGGCGGCTTTCAGAAAAGCACAAGCGGAGAAACGACGCTGCGCTATACCGTTTCTGGGGACGCCAGTATCCCCTTTATGCACGCCGCCAGCCTGATCGCCGTGTGGCTGGTACTCACTTTTTTCTTGCCAGTTTCGTCTTCAGTCCAGCAGTCGGCGGGAACTGGATAGGCATTCTGCTGTCAGCCGTGATGCTGCTGGCAATCGTCGGGTATGGGGTATATGCCTACCGCAGCTATCAGGGACACTTACGCGAACTCAACCTCTTTATGGAGGATTTTGCGCTACAGATGGGCAGTGCTTCAAGAACTTCAGCTTAACCTTTGCGGACGTTGTACTCAACGCTGCGCCTTTGTGGTTCAAATTTCTTTTTCCCTGTTTTCAGACAGGTGCTTAGCGGCTGAACGTCCCCAGCAGCACGCGATCACCTTCTGTCTGCTGAATATCATTACGTGCGGGCAAGCGTTCGCTGCTTTGCCAGTTGTAGACGATTGCCCACACGCTGTACTCACCCTCTCCAAGATCACTCACTGAAATAAACGATACATGACAGTTGAGCGCCTCATGTGGCAGCGCGTAATCCTCTTGCGCGACCAATGCACCATTGTTATCAGTCACATGCAGCGCGACAGAATAGGTATCAGGCGGAACACTTTCGCTAACCTGCCAACCCAGCGTCACATCTACAAGTTCATTGTGAACACTCAGCGGCAGCAGTTGCGATAGCGCGATGTCATCCCCAAAATGATACGGTGCTGTCGCGGGCAGCGGCGCGTAGAGGTTGAGCCGAATATCTGGCAGATCGCTCACCGTGCCGCAGCGCACATGATTGGAAAGCAAGAGACTGTCGAATGCCATCTCATGATCGGGCGGCTGCTGCGGGTCATACGCCACCCACAGGCGTCCTGCGTCATTGAGTAACGCGCTTGCCCGTTCGTTGTAAGCATCAACGCCCAATGACTGCGGCGACTCCAGCAGCTCGTAGCGTCCGGGAATGCCATAGAGGTAGTAATCGGCAACGTCGCGCTGTACCAGTTCATAGGCGGGATACGGCATCAGCATCACGGCGGTATCGTTGGGCTGTGCATAGGGGGCGATTTCGCGTGCCAGCGCATCCCAGGGCAGGTAGTTATAAGGCTTGTCGATGTCGGCTAAATAGCGTGGGTCAAGCGTAAAAATGAGTCCCGCCACGACCCAAACGGCAGTCACATATGCAGGCTTCACGCCGCGCTGCGCCAAACGATGCACGCCCATGCCCACCACCAGCGCGATTAACAGAAACAGCGCCATGATGTAGCGCATCTGATTGACAATCGGCAGCCATGTGTTGATAAGCAGGATCAGCGCCAGCACACTCAGCGTCACACACCACACAAAGATCACAGCGCGCTCACGCCGCAGCCCATACAACGCGATAAACGCCAGCAGCGCAATGCTGCCGTTGCTGAACAGGAACAGCGCGTACTGAATAATCGTCGCGGCATCATAAGCCAGTTCACGGCGCGCGCCCGTCTCACGCACGTTCATCACTAAGCTCCACGCCGTCCCAAACCAGGGCAAAAATAACGCGCCGCCGCCGATCATCAGCCCCGTGATACGCCACCACCGCGCCAACGACTGCCGTTTAAAAAGCAGATAGCCACCGTACAACACATGATAAATGCCCACTGCAACCGCCGTAAGCGCAGCGAAGTAATGGGTATACAGCAGTGCCGCAACACTGAACAGGAACGCCGCTTGCATGAACCACGAAGCGCGGCGCGCGTTGATGATGCGCCAGTACGTCCACGCGCAAAGAACTGTGAGCAACGTGTAGCTCGTATACGCGCGCATCTCGTGTAAATACACGCCGAAAAACCCGCTCAGT
>CALMZT010000993.1 GCA_937870805.1 uncultured Chloroflexota bacterium | reverse complement strand
GAACACACAGGTTCGCCCCTACAATGACGTTTCTGACCTTCCTTGACCCAATTCGTGATTTTGATGCAATCGCCCTAGGAGAGGGGCTTCAAGCCGCGCGTTGTTAAGCGCTTGAGCATAAAATAGACTGAACGGCAGCGTATTTTGAATGGGTTGTTGAAGTAAGAATAAAATACCTACCCTTGTAAACCCTCGGTAGAGAGCTAACTGCGAAAGGCGAAGGAGTTGGCGCATGAAAATCAAAGTTGGGTTGGCACAGATTTACCCCAAAATTGGCGATGTCAAATGCAATCTGGAAAAACATCTGGAATACATCAAACGCGCTGATGACGCGGGTGTCGATTTGTTGGTGTTCCCGGAACTTTCGCTGACGGGTTATCAAGTGCAAGACCTTGTATCCGAAGTGGCAATACGCCCGACGCGCGACGATGCCACCTTCCGCGCACTGCTGGACGCCAGTAAAAACATGGACATCATGTTTGGCTTCGTCCACGAAGACACGCGCGAACGCTACTACATCGCGGCGGCGTATGTGTCTGGCGGGGAGCTAGTACACATTCATCACAAAATTTACCTGCCCACTTACACGATGTTCGATGAGGGGCGTTTCTTTGACCCCGGTGAGAGCATCCGCGCCTTCGATACGCGCTTTGGACGTGTGGGGATGTTGATCTGCGAAGACTTCTGGCACATGTCGCCGCCCTATGTGCTGTGGATGGATGGCGCGGATTTGATCCTGATGCACAGCGCCAGCCCAAGTCGGGGCTTGGATGGTGGCGATGCCTTCGATTCGTCACGTTGGGTGGAACTGGTCAATCAGGCGTATGGCAGCATCTTCACCAACTACATCATACACTGCAACCGCGTTGGCTACGAAGATGGTAAAAACTTTTGGGGTGGCTCGTCCGTCGTCAATCCCGACGGTGATCTGGTGATACATGGACAGTATTTAGACGAAACGCTCATCGTACAGGAAATCGACCTCAACCAACTGCACCGCACACGCAGCCGCCTGCCCTTGCTGCGCGACGAACGCCCGGATTTAGTACAGCGTGAATTGCAGCGTATTCTGGCGGGAAGCACTCGTTAAAAATCTTAAGTTGGAGTTTGGTTGGAATGCGGTAATATTGTGGGTGATTTGTAATGCAAGTCGTATAGGGGGGACGCGATGTCCGCATCTGTCACACAGACCATTCCGCAGTTTACGCCCGCAGGAAAATTATTCATCACTTTCCTGGGAACCTACAACAGCGGGGATCGCAATGCGCTGCGTAACTTCATTGCCGAAAACTACACGCCTGTTGCATTGAGCAGGCAGACCACAGAAGTGGTGGTCGCTGACCATCTGGTGCTGTTCCAGCAGACCGGACGCCTGGGCGTGCGCAGCATTCAGCAGCTTTCGCCGCACGAGATCGAAGTCACCGCTGAAAGCAAAGTTGATGGACGCGAGATTCCGATCTATTTGCGGGTTGCGCCAGAGCCGCCGCATAAAATTCTCGAATTGACCATTGGATAGGAACGGAATGTTGACGCATACTGATATTCGCCCCAAGCTGAGCATCAACCCTGCACTCGCGCGCCGCGTGCTCACGGGTTTTATCCGCGATCAAATCACCAAAGCAGGCATGAAACGCGCGATCATCGGGCTTTCTGGTGGGATTGACTCGGCGCTGTCGGCGTATCTTTCTGCTGAAGCATTGGGGGCGGAGAATGTGCTTGCCGTGCGAATGCCGTATAAAACATCCTCTGCTGACAGCTTGAGCGATGCAGAACTGGTGATCGAAGCGCTGGGCTTGCAAGCGCTCACCGTGCCGATCAGCGACATGGCAGACGCGCTCATCGAGCAATTTCCCGATATGAGCAATCTGCGCAAGGGCAACATCATGGCACGCCTGCGCATGACGGTGCTGTACGATCAATCGGCAAGCTGGGGCGGGCTGGTCGTGGGGACAAGCAACAAGACCGAATTCCTGCTGGGTTATTCTACGATTTACGGTGACAGCGGCGTGGCATTACAGCCGATTGGTGACCTGTATAAAACACAGGTGCGTGAACTGTCGCGCGCGCTGGAGATGCCCAAAAGCATCATTGAAAAGCCGCCAAGCGCTGATTTATGGGTCGGGCAGACCGACGAAGGCGAACTCGGCTTTACCTATGAAGAAGTCGATCAAGCGTTGTATCTGCTGGTCGATGGGCGCTACACCGTTGATGAAGTCGTCGCCGAAGGGTTTGACCGTCGCTTTGTCGAGGACGTGTGGCGGCGCGTGAAGATCAACCATTACAAACGCACGATGCCCAACGTCGCCAAACTCAGCCGCCGCACTATCGGACACGATTTTCTGTATCTGCGCGATTACACGGGACGCTGAGATGCCGCATCTCTGGCAAGGGCAGCTTGTGCGGCTGCGCGCCGTCGAGCCTGACGATTGGAAAGTGTTCCACGAATGGGACAAAGATGGCATGGCAGGAAGGTTGACCGACGAAGTGTGGTTTCCACAGTCAACGCTGGCGCAGCAGAAGTGGACAGAAGAACAAGCGACGCGCAAGCCCCACAACGACGCCTACCGCTTTCAGATTGAAAACCTGGCGGGCGAACTTGTTGGCACACTGAACACGCATACATGCAATCCACGCAATGGCACATTCTCCTATGGATTAGGGATTTTGCCGACGTACCAGCGCAAAGGGTATGCCTCAGACGCGATCAAGCTGATTATCCGCTACTTCTTCAATGAGCGACGCTATCATAAAGTGAATGCGACAGTTTACAGCTTCAACGAGCCGTCGATACATTTGCATGAGCGTCTGGGTTTTCAGCTTGAGGGACGTTTGCGCAACATGATTTATACCGACGGTCAGTTGCACGACGAACTGATTTATGGCATGACCCTTGAAGAATATAACGCCAAACACGGGAAAACCTGATATTGGGATGCGATAGGGGTGTGGTGATTTTCAAGGATATAAATGGGCGGGCGCACACATTGGTGCGCCCCTACGCATCCTCGATGTTCACCACTCCCGGCGATAGCAGAACAATTGTGTTTTACATCACCAGCGCAGTAGAATTGAACCCCAGCAATATGAAAGCGTAAACCCCTATGGTTATCCAGAACTTTGACATTCTGAACTTTTTAGTG
>CALMZT010000992.1 GCA_937870805.1 uncultured Chloroflexota bacterium | reverse complement strand
TGGCAGGCTGCAAGAAGCGCTTGACACTTACCGCAAAGCCCTCAATCTGCTATAGTGATGAGCAACGAGTAATGAGTGATGAGTCGTGCTGACTCATCACTTTTAACCTGCCAATCTGCTCAAGCATCATGCGTTGGAAGTTGTACAATAAAAGATAAACTTTGCCCTGAAAAACAGGCGCGAACAGGTAAAGTTAGAATTCTCATACTTTACAACTGCCCTACTCATCTCCGAGTTCAGCAGTAAACAGGAAATTACTCATTACTCATCACTCATCACTACAGGAGATCATCTTGGAACGCACACTGATTATCATTAAACCGGACGCCGTGCAGCGCGGCTTGACCGGGGAAATTTTGCGCCGCTTTGAAGCGCGCGGGCTGCGCATCATCGGCATGAAGTTTATGCCCATTTCGCGTGCGCTGGCAGAAAAGCACTACGAGGAACACAAGGGCAAAGGTTTCTTTGAGGGACTCGTAGGCTACATTACCTCTAGCCCTGTCGTCGTCATCGCGTTAGAAGGCACGAATGCTGTGCAATCGGCGCGCAACACCATCGGCTCGACCAAACCGCACGAAGCCGCCGCAGGCACGATTCGCGGTGATTTTGCGCTGGAAGTTGGGCGTAATCTGGTACATGGCTCAGACAGTGTGGACAGCGGCAAGCGCGAAGTCGGCAACTTCTTCACCGAAGACGAACTCACAAGCTGGACACGCAGCACCGACTCCTGGATTTTCGAGAACCGCTAACCTCCCGTAGGGGCATGGCAACGCTATGCCCTTCTCCCACTTCACACTAAATCTCTCTTTTCTCTTTCTTTGCGTTCTTTGCGCTCTTTGCAGTTCATCGTATTTTCATGTCTTCGGCGGCAAATAGATACGCGCGTGGAAGGTGGTTTGCACCTCAATGGACGTGTGCAAATCGCTGAAACGCTGCTCCAACATCTGTTGTAACGCCGCGACATTCTCTGCCAACTGCGCATCGCTCAGCCGCCATGTACGCGACCACACTCGCCGCCGCATCTGATCCACAATTTCAATTGGCTTTTGCTGGCGCGTGAACGTATACATTTCTTCCTCGCCCACCTGCCAACCTGATTCTTCCAGAAAGGTATTGCCGCGCGCCCCAACAGCCTCAGCACGCCCGCCGCTGACTAACTCTTTCAGCGTGGTTTCAATATCAATCGCCTGATCGTTACTGTTCCAGCAGTGGATGAGGCAGCCGCCGGGTTTCAGCACGCGCGCCAGTTCCACCAGCACCTGCTGCCAGCCAGGAATCAGGTGGAAGATATGCACCGCCATCACCGCCTCGAACGCCGCACGGGGAAATGGCAGCCGCGTTGCGTCCCCCTGCACGAGCGAGATCGGTTCATCGCCGCGTTTTTCGAGCAGGCGGCGCATCATCAACGGCGAGATGTCGATGCCGAAATAGCGCTGCACATACGGTGCGACAGGTAACGCGATGCGCCCTGTTCCCACGCCAATTTCCAACACGCGCTCACCGCCCGTGAACCCCGCGACACGCGCAATCGCTGCTGCTGCGTTCGTTTCTACGCCCGCCGGAAAACCGCGTGTCTCGTCATAAAAGTGGGCAGCATTATCAAACGAAATAGACATCATTCCTCCGCTGGCAATAATTTTTCGAGTTCGGTGATAAGTTCGGGAATACTTTTTATGACGGTATCCCACAGAATGTTCAGGTTCACGTCGAAATAAGCATGAATGAGTCGATTGCGCATTCCGATGACCGCTGCCCAAGGGATTTGTGGGCAGGCAGCGCGTCCTTGCTCCGATACCCTTGCCGCTGCTTCACCAATAATTGCAATCGCGTGTACTAACGCGAACACCAACATGTCGTTGCTATCCAGCGTTTGCCTTGTCGCATTGTTCACAAATATTTGCGTTTTGCGCGCCGCATCAAGCATATGCTGCAAACGAATACGATCATCTTCGTTCATAAAGACTCTCTGCTGCCTCAACGACTTTGTGCCGAAAATAGCGACTTAGATCTTCCGGCGTTCGTAAATCAACCTTGCGTTCCAGCATCATGCCTAATTCGAGTTCCTGGGCTGCCATATCGAGTAGGGTCACAATGGCGTCCGTTTCATATTCCACCAGCACATCGACATCGCTGTCCTCGCGGAAGTCATCGCGCAGCACTGAGCCGAACAGCGCGAGTTTGCGAATCTGATGCTTGCGGCAAAATTCGGCAATCTGCTCTTGAGGTATT
>CALMZT010000991.1 GCA_937870805.1 uncultured Chloroflexota bacterium | reverse complement strand
GAGGATTTCTGCCGTATCACCTACCTCATAATCTGTACCATCGGCAATGAGGTCAATACGGTTGCTGTTCTGCTGCCGCCACGATACATATTCGGTGCTCGACACCCACAGTGTTGTCGCGCTGTTCACGCGATTTCCATTCGCATCCTCAGTGGATACCTTCACCTTGAAGATGCCGCCATTGGGAGGCGTAAACATAAACGACGCGCGTCCCTGATCGTCTGTCGTCACCATGCCTGTCGTCACCGGAATTTCTTCGACTTCATACACCCAGGTCGTGCGCCCACTTTCGTCCTGCTCTTGCACACTCGACCAGCGCCGTTCGACCACTTCGACGTTCAGCGTTTGGTTGGCGATGCCGACGCTGTTCCAATCGACGGCAATGAAGTTGATCGTCGATTCCTCACCCGCCACGCCGACGTATTCCTCCGGCACAGCACCGACATATAGCAAGCCTTGATGCACCACGACTTCTGCGCGTCCCGCAACCGTTTGTTCGCTTTCATCGGTCACAACGGCTTCAATGGTGAAAATCTGGCTCTGCGGGTTATCGCCCAGATCAGCCGGGATTTCGATTACTGCCTGCCCTTGCGCATCAGTCGTTACTGTGCCGCTGGCAATCGTTCCGCCGGGGTTATAGAACACTTCCTGAGGACCCGCATCGTAATCAAAGTCCATGAAGCTGTAGAAGCCTGCACCTGTATACTCAAAATAGTACGGCTGCGAAATCACGTTGTATTCCACCTGCGCATTGCTCACCGCGCCGCCAAAGAAGTAGCGGCTGTCAATCGCCACGCGAATCGTATCGCCTTGCACAACCTCATCGGTTTCGGGCGTGACGTTCACCTGGAATTCCGGCAGGCGATATTCGGCAACGCCAAAGCTCACGCCGCCGCCTTCCGTCACATTGTAGAACGTCGTTTCGTTGTTCAGGTTTGGCAGATCGACACGCAGTTGATAGAAGCCCAGTGAGGCGTTGGGATCAACGTCAAACTGCCCGCTGAATGTACCATAGGGCGTGAGTTGAAGCTCCTGTTGATACACGATCTCGCCCTGATCGTTGAAGATCACCACCGGAACTGTTTGATAGTCCGATGGTGTGTAGGTCACGTCATCCTGCGAACGTACTACACCTCTGAAATACACAGGCTGTCCGGGTCGATATAACGGACGATCTGTATAAACGTACACGCGGTACTGCTGTGGATAGTAGTTGAAGTTCTGCCCAAACAAATACGGTTCAATACCATTTGACCAGTGGTTGACGCCGACGCCGAAATCTGTATCGGTTTGCAGCACGGCGACACGTCCAGCATACAAGTCGTTCGTCCACTCTGTATTGGCAAACATCAAGCCGTTGGCGTCTGTCGTGCCCTGTGCCAGCACGCGCATACTGCCATCGTAAATCGTGATCGGCGCGTTGGCGATGACTTCGCCTGTTTCTACATCGGTTGCCCATACCATCACGCTGTCGGTGGAACTTTTCATCACCAGGTTCGCCGTCGCCACCACTAAGATGTGACGCTGAACCTGATAAAAATCGCTGCCAAGTTCCGGCGCTTGCGCGGTCAAATAGTAGATACCGGGAGCCAGCGCGCCTCCTTCGGTATCCGTCACTTGTACAGGCGTCGATTCGGCGGCAAGCTGTACATCGAGGAAGTATTCTTCGCCCACACTTTCAGCGACCCATGCGGTACTTTGATCGCGCAGCCGCACTTCCCACCACAGAATGCCGTCGATGCACTGCGGACCACCCACCACAGGCAGGCGATAGTCACGGTACAGCAGTTCCACGATTTCGCCATCAGGAGCGCTTGCCCGTGCGCGTATCGGGTCAGGTTCGCTAATCACAATCGCTACGTCGCCCACTTTCAAGCGTGAAGGCAGCGCGCCGGGGCAGTCAATTGTGCTACTGCCACCCAACTCCAGCAGTTCATAGCGATAGACATTTTCCGGCGCAGTTGAATCGATTGACCACGAGCGAATCAGCGAATCAGGGCTAGGGGCTAATTGTCCGGTGGGGTCGTAGTAGTTCACGCCTGCCGTCGCATTGACAAATTGGTCAAGCGGCACGTTGTACAGCGCCAAATCAATGCGGCTGACGTTCAGATGTGTCAGAAACAACTGCGTCGGTTCGCGGTTGGCATTGTAGAAGCCAACCGCACCCGGCACTTGCAGCGTTACCGATGGCATGAAAGGCGCTGTCGTAAAGCGAATCACCCGTTCTTCTTCGATGACGTTACCGTAAATGTCTTCCATGCCCGGCGCGATGGTGATCGTATACGCTGTACTCGGTTCGGCATTAAACGAAACCGTGAGGCTGTTGCCATAGTCGTAGTAATAGTAATCGGGTTCACGTGCCGGAGCAGGGTCAATCGTGATCTTATCGTTCAGCGTCTCCGGGTTCATCGCGGACGCAAAATAGATGCTGAAGCTGCCGTAAAAATAGACATTTTCTGCGCCGTCCGGTGGGTCGGTGCTGATGATCGCAGGCAGCGGCACCGTCTCAAACGTGGAGGACAACGGCGCAGAAAGTGAACCGCCCGCTGCCCCTTCTGCCAACTCATCGTAGATCGTGATGTTGTAGACGGTAGCCAGCGCTAAACGTTCGCCGGGCGTAAAGCGAAAGCCCATGTCATCGTCTGCCCACTCGAACGTGCCGCTGACAGGCGTACTGCTGCCTTCAGCCAAAAGCGCGAACGCCTGCTCGACGCTCTCCCGGTTCATCGGCTGGTTGAAGCGCACCTGAATAGTCGTATCCAGCGCTACACCAGTGCTCATCGCCGCTGGAACAACTTCCACTACCGCCGGACGCGCAACACTAAACGACCAACTGACATCCTGTTGCAGCACCGAGCCATCCACCGCTTGCAAGCCCGCAGGCACAGTCACAGTATAAGTTGCGCCGCCGCTCCACGCAGGCTCAGGACGGAAAACGTAAATCGAAGTGTTCAGCCACTCACCCTGTCCCTCTACTGCGGGTGAAATTGTGATCGGACTTGGCAGGTTTGCCGCATCTTCAGCAGTCGTCAGCGCCACAACTGGACGATTGAAAATCACCGTAATCGCTGCGTTTGCTTCCACCTCTTGCGCGCCATCAGCAGGCAGGACTTGCGACACCTGCAAATAGCCGACGCTGTTCAGTTCCAGCGTGAATTGTTCCGCCAACGTTGAGCCATCTGTGCCGCGCAGCGTTGTCGTCACGGTGAGCGTGTACGTGGTCGCGCGCGCGTAATCCTGACCAGGCACAAAGCGCAGCGTTGAACCCTCGCACACAATTTCGCCGATCACCGATGGCGTCAGGATAAGCGCGCCCTCCGCCGTCGAACAATCCAGGTCACGGTCAAAATAGATTACAATGTCGGCTCTAAGGTCGAGTTCCTGTCCACTCAACGGAAAAGTTTCAAGCACTTGTAAAGGGTTATCAGAGGGCTGATCTTGCGCCGCCAGTCCGGTGATGCTCAACAGGGACAGCAGCAGTATAAGAGTCAGGAGCAGCGAACGATGCCTCATAAAAATCTCCTGAAAAAGCGAGTTTATCTGTCCACATTATAGGTTATCCGCAAGGCGCGCGAAAGCACTGCATCTCGACGATTTGCCTACGTTTACAATGAGTATTACTTGACTCACCTTCCGCAAAACGTTCGCCACTGCGGACGCTGGCAGTTCAAAACTGCCAGCTATGGGCTTTGGAAACCCGTGAACGGGTTGGGCACGGCGGTTTTCAACCTCTTCAGAGGTTTACCCATTCTCTGCTAGCTCTGGGTTTTGAACCCAGAGCGGTAAACTGCGTAAGGTGAGTTACTTGAGCAACAAATCGAGTGAACAGCCAAATGAATTGGTTATTCCGCTGACCGCTGACCGCTAGATTCCCTGTACATACGTATTCGATAAGCCAAGCGCTTCCTTAACGAACTGCCATTGCAGCGCCACGACCTCGCGCGCCACATAGACAAGCAGTATGGGGAACTGCGCACGGCTCGACGACACAGGACTGTTGAAAACCATGATGCCTTCATTGCTAAAAATCCACGACGCGCGCAGCATATGAAAGCCATCAGTGACCAGCACCGCCGTTGACCAGCCGTTTTGCTGCATCAATCTGTGGCTGTTGAGCGCGTTTTCTTCGGTGCTGCGGCTGCCATCTTCGATCACAATCACCTCAGCAGGCACGCCTTGCTCAAGCAGCACATCACGACAGCCATATGCCTCTGCACGCCCTGCGTATTCTGAATAGCCGCCCGTACAGATGATGCGCGGCGCGATACCTTGCTGCCACAGTGCCGCTGCGTGTAGGGTACGCCGTGTGAGCGCCATATCAGGGCGACCATCCCGGCGCAGCCCTGCCCCCAAAACAATAATCACATCGGCTTGCTGCGCACGATCAATCGCTCCATAGAAATAAATCGTCATCGCCAACAGCACATCGAATGCTAGCCAAATCACGAAAGTAATTAACAGAATGCGCAGCACACGCCGCACGCGAGGACGTTTCAACAGCATAGACTACACTCCGCTGATATGTGTGATGGGCAGTCGGAATATATCTTTCACAAGCTGCCAGTGAAAAGCGATGACTTCGCGTCCTAGAGCTTGCCAATAGCCATCAGAAAACATCACTGGACTCACAAATGTCTCCATCCCATAACGGCTGAACAACCACTGCGCTCGCAGCAGATGTGTCGCATCACTCACTAGAATCCCTGTTTGCCAGCCGTGTGCATTCATGATCTCTCGTGCATAGATAGCATTTTCTTCTGTACTGAGGCTCGCATCTTCCAGCACAACGGCATGACTGGGCACGCCAGCGGCGGTCAATTGATCGTAGCAGTCTTGCGCTTGTGTCAGCGTTGGTAAATGCTCATAGGCGCCGCCCGTACACAGGATAAATGGTGCAAACCCATGCCGCCACAATTCCAGTGTATGTGTCACGCGGCGTTCCAAAGGCGGACCCAACAGGATAATGACATCGGAACTCTGCGCGTCGTTTGTCCGTCCATAGATATAAATGGCGAAAATCAGGATGATTTCTGCAATCAACCATACGCCGAGGGCAACCAACACTATTCGTCGCCAACGCAGCCGTCGTATGATACTGCGCGTGTTCTTCAAAAGGAGGTTTTCTCTCACTGTCGCTCTTTCACCTGGTTATCGACACTTCAGCGATAAGGAGTTGTCATGATCGATCAACGTATCTTTCAACAAGAACTTCAGCATCTCAAACGCTTTCGCAGTATCCGAGCCTATCTGCTGCTCATTCCTAGCTTCGCGCTGCTCATCCCACTCATCAATGGTATAGCGTACATGCCAATCCCTTACTACAACAATAGCATTCGTGATCCCATGTTCATCGGCTTAACCCTCGCAGCGCATCTGTTTTTCATTTACGTCAGCGTGCGCATGGGTTTCATCGCCGCGCAAACCATCAACCGTGAGTTTGACGGCGGCACATGGGAAATCTTACAAATGTCCGGTATTCCGCTGGTGTGCATAACGGCACAGTCCTGCAATTGAACCTCTTGAATAACAGCTACAACACCACCGGAGACTTTATCCCCTCGCTGGCGTCGCTGGCACGCAATGCCATCAGCGCAGTCATTGGGCTTGCTCTGTATGGGATGTTGATCTGGCTGGCGATGTGGTTCGGGAAAAGACGATACAGGTGGCAAGATGCACAAATTCGAGATAAATCTGTAAAAGCAAAGCATGCTTAGCTGAAATAAAAGAAGACGGAAAAGAATCCGTCTTCTTGGTGTTTAAACTACCAAACTATCAACATTTACTGTATCCGCAGGCGGTGCATGTAGAACAGCCTTCAGCGTGGACGAGCGCCGCGTTCCCGCAACTAGGGCAGATATCAAAACTCTGCTTCTTGCCATTGCCGTTCGCGGGTTTCTCACTCACAGGCGCAGGCTTACTGGCGGGCTGCGAAGTCCCATTGATCGGCAGTGCCATTTGCTGCGGCGCGTTGTCGGCAAAGTAGTGGTTTTGCAACACATTCGCCACTGCATCCGGCAGCGAATTGACGCGCGACGGACCAAAACCTACGCGGCTCGTGCCACCGATGTCCTTGAGTTGCTCGATCACCAGGCGCAGCATATCGAGGCGATTTTGCGGCGCAGTCGTGCGCAGCGCTAGCGAGATCATGCGTCCCAAGCCCTCGGCGTCAGCTTGTAAGTCGCTACCCGCCTTGCCGGGCGCTGTCACAAAAATCTCAAATGGATAGCCCTGGTCATCGCTGTTCATCGTCACATAGGCAGTACCAAAAGGTGTCGTGCATTTCACTGTCGCGCCCGATAGCTTCTCTGGACGTGGGTACACACGATGCGGTGTCGCTGTCTGTTCGATCTTTTCGGTTTCGCGCGCCTTCACCTTGCCGTCCATCTCTTTTTCGGCGCGCTCGTCGCCCTTGAGCATCAACACCTGCTCGTCACGGCTGCCATCGCGGTAAATCGTGCCCCCCTTGCAACCCAGTTCATACATGTACTGGTACAGGTCGCTCACCTGCTCAACCGTGTAATTCTTGGGTAGATTCGCGGTATTGTGGTTGCAAACACCGTTCGCGATGAATTCATGCTCTCCAGGAACTGTAATATCGAATACCTCTGCAAAGCCACTTTGCAATGCTTGAATTTCCAAGTAGATACACTGTTCACTATCGTTACTGAAGAAGTTCTTCAAGTAATTACTGTCCAGGTGAGGGATACTACCATAAATTTCACGAGCATCATCTCGCCGAATTTTTGTATTACGCATCAAGGCTACTCGCACCCTCTGATAATCAGGCGCACGATTTACATACAAGCTGCGAAGCGACTGAGGTTGTGCTTTTATGGTACGATACAACTCAGAACTAATCGAAGTAGGCAACATGGTAGCATAGTCACGTACAGGCATTTGGCGGTTGTCATTCCGTCGCGATATACGCTCGTTTTTCCAAACCTCTTCAAACGCCGTAATTTGTGCTAACTTATTGAGCGACTCACCCGCTAAAGTTAATACCCACGCCGACGAATTGGCTTTGTGCAAACGGGATACAATACCAAAATTCAGAAACAGAACTTGGAGTTGTTTCAACAATTTGAGACTTGCTAGACCGATACCAAACATACGTCCGTCATTCGTCATATAAGCATCAAGGAATAACCCTCTCAGGAAATGTCCAATCTCTTCTGCGGCAGAGGTTAAAATACACGGTGGAATGATTTTGTTACGCGCTCCCGCCTGCAATCCTAAATCATTGGTTAACCAACGAACTAATACACGCGAATTTGCCCGCACATACCACAGACTTTCACGGCGTTTATCTTGTTCAAGTAGGCATCTAATTCCAAAGAGAGATTCAAAGAGTGCAGCAACGCGCTCTACAAGGTGGCGCTCTCCATTGACAAAGTAAACACTGTTGCGTCCAATTGATCCCTCTGACGTGACGCATCCAAGTAGATAAGCCAATTCATTTGTCATGTGGGTGGGAATTGTGATTTGCTTGGTATTCGTCGTCTCCCAAGTGCCAGTATAGCTAGGCAATGATTTGTTGGGCTGTCCAAATTTACGCTGTCCCATATAAACAGGGACAATATCCCCAACCTTTAGCTCACTTAATTGCTTGAAAGCCGTTGAGCCATCCCCTTGTAAAATCCGAATCGGATGATTCGTTGTTCCTTCTAACTCATAACCGTAGGCGAGTTTCACTTTGATAGTAGCGCGCATTCCATTGTAGTAAAATGCGGAAGCTAAAGACTGTCCATTGCTAGTCGCTACACGCAGATTCAGAGGTGTGAATTGATCTACTTCACGCCACTCTGACAACTCCTCAATAGCTTGAGGTCCTTCGTCAGTTAAAATTAGAGTGTCCCCAACGACACATTTGCTGATGCTGGAATCGACCCACTTCTGCGCGGCAGCTTGCATACGGACGTGTTCTTCCGGCGCTAAATCCATCGCGGCAACAAAGTAATCCGGTAGTTTCTGAGCGTCAGGGTTCTTCTCATACCACTCTTTGACCAGCGGCACTTGTTCCTCATGCAACCCCAAACGACTCTTGCGGTAGTAGACCCATGAGAAGAACGGCTCAATACCTGTTGACGTGTTAACCATAGTACCCGTCGTGCCCGTCGGCGCGACAGTCAGCACGGTCACATTGCGCATTCCCTGCTTTTCAATCGTCTCATAAACATGTGGCAGTTCTTCTTTCACACGCTGCATGAAACCCGATTGAAGGAAACGTTCATCGTATTCGGAAAAAGTACCCTTCTCCGCAGCGATTCGTGCCGATTCGAGGTAAGAATGTTCGGTGAGGAACTTGAACAACTTTTCAGTAAATGCAATCCCTTCATCGCTGCCGTAGCGAATGCCGAGCTTCACCATCAATTCCGCTAAGCCCATGATGCCTAAGCCAACACGACGTTCAGTCATCTGGCGTTGGCGATTCTCCTCGAAGAAATACGGCGTTGCGTCAATCACATTATCAAGGAAATGCGCGCCATATGCCGCTGCTAACCTAAGATCATCCCAAGCGACATCATCTGCTGCCTCATCATAGAATTTGGCAAGATTAATCGCGCCAAGATTACAGACCGACCACGCCCCGATGCTTTGCTCTCCGCATGGATTGGTACAAATTAAAGGGTTAAAGTAAAAACTGTTACTCATCTTGTTGGCGCGCTCATTAAACCATACGCCCGGCTCGGCACTTGCCCACGCGCTCTCAATGATCGCATTCCACAGCGCGCGCGCTTTCACAGTACGATGTTTGACGACGCGCCGACCCGCTGCAATCCACTTCTCAAGATCACCATCCCATGTCGCTGTATAGTCAGGATAGTTGGTATCAGGGAACACTAAATCCCAATCGGCGTCGGCTTTTACCGCTTCCATCAGCTTATCACTCACGCCCACTGAGATGTTCGCATTCGTGATCTGCCCCATCGTGCGCTTACTGTTGATAAAATCGAAGATATCGGGGTGCCAGTCATTGAGGATGAGCATCAAAGCGCCTCGTCTTGAATTGGAAGTATAGATACCTGCACCGCTCAACAAATGAACATCATCAACCTCAAAATCATATACATCGCTATCGCCGATGAGTGTGATCGAGGCGATTTCATCGGGAATTGTGTGCATAATCTCATCAACTTGCTGCGCGACGGTGACTTGACCATCGCTCAATAATCGTTCCCCGATACGCGCAAGCTGACCGAAAGAAATGCGTTCTGATACGCCGTCATGTATGCGCTGGCGATACTTAGAACGCGCTCCTAACGTTGTCCACACCTCGGCGGGATAGGTGTTGTACATCTCACGCTTACCCATATCATCAGAACGTTTGGCGGTGGATACAAAGTCAGTAAAACGCTTTTTGAACTCGCCACCTGTAATCGTCAGACGATAAATGGTTTGCCAACCTTGCGCTGAACGATCAGTGCCGCGAATGCTGGACAAAATACCATTGATTGCTAACAGTTGCTGAACATCTTCCAACATTTCACGGCTGATACTATCAATACCGTAACCGCCCTTGCGTCCCCTATTGCAGCCGTCAGCGTCAAAATATCCAGCGATAAATGCTGCCATCACCGATGACGGTGAACGGAAAATCGCCTCTGGGACACGAATGTCCTCCGCTTTGGCTTTTAACAGACCGTTACCGATCAACCATTCAACAACGACACGTGAATAGAGGCACACGCTCTTACAGGCACCATCGCCATCTTCGACAACTGTTTTAAGTCCAAACACATCTTGAACTGCATCAATAATCCGTTGGCGAATCTGGGGATAAGTGTCAGCCGTTGCCATCTTAATCGCTTTAGGTGCAGTCCAGTTTACTTTCTTTCCCCAATGGACATAACCGTCACCATGCATGTAGCCGACAAGATAGGCTAAATCCTCATGGAGCGCATCAGGGGTGCGAACATTCGTGTTCAGTGTTGTACTCATGATAGAGCGTTGATACTCAACTGCCTTCAGCGGCACATATACTTTTTGTACGCCATCCCCTAGCAGCAGCAAGATTTCATCGCCTTCGTGCAAATACTTTAGTGGCATGGTCGTGATCTTGCCGTCCATCAGCACCGCGACTTTATGATCTTCAGTGATCTGCACACGGAATCCACGATGAGTCATTACTTCATACAATGGTTTCACGCCATTGCGAAAATGCGATGTGATGCGTCGCAAGCCGCGATGGGTTTGCGCCTGAACAGGTTCGCCAGCTTCTACACGATCAGCTAGTTCTCGCGCAGGAATCAAACCAATGTTAGTCAGAATACGTTCATCGGGTCCGAAACAACCTCCTTGTTCTATGAGACCCGTCACGAAGCTGTAGAGCGCACCCCATGACACTGCCCCGCTTGAACGTCCGTTGACTCCCTTCACATAGGCATGACGTGGGCGCAGCGTCGAAATATTGATGCCTACACCGCCACCGCGTGACATAATTTCGGTCATCTGCCGCAGCGTTTCAATAATTCCTTCACGGGAGTCGCGGGCACTGGGCAGGACATAACAATTGTAAAAGGTTAGTTCTTGTTCTGTACCCGCTGCTGCTAAAATACGTCCGGCTGGAACGAACTTCCAATCGTCCAACAGCCATTGAAAGCGCTCTGTCCACTGGGCTTGCAGTTCAGGTGTTGTCTCCACGCTGGCAATCCCGCGTGCAACACGTTCCATCATCTGTTCTGGTGTGGTTTCCAGCGGTTTATCGACATGTTCCAGATCGCGCGTGACGACCTCGCCATCCAGCAGTTCTATGGTGACCTGGGGCAGCTTCATCGCTGTCACTTTGCCGATTTCGCGCTGCCCCGTTGCTGGGTCGACGACGACAATGACCGTATCGCCCACCTGCAAAGTCGCGCGCGTCATGTCCTTCTGCGCGTAGCGATCTAGAAAAATCTTATAACCAAGTTCATGTAAAGCGTTACGCACATGAGGCTTTGCGCCCTCAGACTGGGATTTCACCATAAACTTTTGTTAACCTCGTATTATCTAAACTATATCTTGTGCGAACGAAAATAAGATAACAAACGCGCTACAAAATAGCGCGCAAAGCTGTTGTGAATTGCTTAAGACGTTAGAGAACCCGATATAAATGCCAGAGGCAGATCACGATATTGTGTTCTAGATTAGCATGATGCCAAATCTTTGTCCACTAAAATTTAGCATTCTTTTGTTTGAAATGGGTTTCAATTTATAACGACTTTCCCACGTTAACCCACTATCCCAAATCGCTCTACAGTTGCTTTTTTGATCCCGAATCCTGATACTTGGAGAACGTTCAATTCACGGGATTCTGCTTGGACAATCGTATCCTCTACAGCGCTATTCTCATTGGTGTTGCGTTACTGATTTCAGCGATGCTCAGCTTCCGCCAAAGTTGGTGGCTACGCCCACGCCAAGTGATCTTTGCCGGGCGGCGGCGCAAAGTTGTGCTCGAGTTGGCGGCGCTGGCGCTGATGTGGAGCGTGTTTGTTGCGTCGTTTTTTTATCCAACGCTTGCGCCAGAACGCAGCGCGCTGCCTGCAAGCTGGAGTGGCGGCGGCATCGAATACGAACGACTGGCAGGTGTTATCATTCCCATCGAAATCGGTTTGTCACGCTATGGACAGATCCCGACGTGGAATCCTTACATGAATTCAGGCATTCCCACGATCAGCGATGCTTTTAACTTTCTGTTCAATCCTTTTTCCAGCCTGCCACCGCTGCTGCTCGGCGCGCTGCAAGGCACGAAAGTTTCCGTCGCGCTGGCGCTGCTCATCGCGGCTTGGAATGCCTGGGCATTGGCGAAATCAATGGGCATTGGCACGGTGGGGCGTGTCGCGGCTGGGGTGTTGTACATGGCTAGCGGCGGCATCGCAGGCAAATTCAACCCCGGACACGTTCAGCTTGCCATCAGCCTGGCATGGGTGCCGCTGGTGCTGGCGGGCTTGTGGTGGACGCTGCGCACGAAATCACGCTTAGCCCCTATATTGATGGCAGTGGCTTTTGCGCTGCTGTTTTACTGCGGGAACATTTATTACTCGCTGCACACGCTGATCTGCGCGGCGTTCATTACCCTGCTGCATCTGGTAGATCGTCACGAAGGACGCTGGCAGTGGCGCTTTGACCGACTGCGGCGCGTGTTGATCGGCGGGGCGTTCGCTTTTGGTTTATCGGCGCTGCAATTCATGCCCATCTGGACGGTGCGCGATTCTGTGGCGCATTTTGGCAATCCTGAACTCGCTGGACGCTACAGCCTTGAGCTTGCGGCACTGAACTACATTTATCCCTATCCAGCATGGGGCATCTTTGAGCGTCCCGATGTCGCTAATCCGGTGCTGCTCGTCGGCGTCGATTATGCCTATATAGGACTTGTCCCTTTTCTATTGATCGGCATGGGTGCGGCGGCACTGCTCAGCCTCAAAGTACGCCAGCACATTAGCCCGCGCGCGGTAGGTGCAGCCTTATTCCTGGCAATCGCCATGTTCATCTGGGGCGCGGGACAATCGTCCATCGTTCAGTATCTTTATGAGAAAATCCCGCTGTTGGCTGAGTTCCGCTACGTAGGGCGCGCACATGCCATCGCCGCGTTATGGTTCATTATGCTGGCAGGCTTCGCCATTGACGCCCTGTGGCGCACGCTGTCTGCCAATGAGGTTTTCGCTGCCTACTCACGCACGCGACTTATCCGTATCCTGACCATAAGCGTACTGTTGTGGGTACTCTACACCCTATACAGCGCACAACCCGACGAAACGCGCCTGAGCCTCGCGCGCAACAACTACACCCTGTTCTACATCACCGATTACATTCGCTTTACCTCAATGACGGACGCGGCAAATGGCTTATGGTTCGTCGTTCTGGCGTTCCCATTTTTCGATACGGCATTGCTGGCGATCATGCACTTCTTCCGCAGGGCATGGGCGCGGCGCATGGGGCTAAGCGGGCACAGCTATTTCATGCGTTTGGCGCAGATAGGGCTGCTGTTCCTAGCATGTGTGGGTTTTGCCGACGTGTTCAATATCAACAGCGCCTTATACTGGTACACACTGCGCGCAGCCGATTATCTCAGCCTTTATCAACACGTCCGCGCAGTAGACCCCAACAATCCCTTTCCCGACATCAATGAACCAGAAACACAAATGACGATGTTTCAATCCTACTACAATGAGGTACGCAATCGCGGACTCAACGAGGGCTGGACGCCGCGCATTGTTCCGGGGACGTTCATCATGGGGGAAGGACTAGCCTCCAACGATCTGGCGCGTTGGGTCATTAGCTTTTCCATCAATAACCCGCACGTCGAAGACTACAGCTATGAATTGCAGCAGTGTGTCGGCGACGCAGTGGAGAATCTCGCACCCAATCCTGATGCAGACTGCAACTTCTTTGGCGATGTACCGGGTGCGCTTTACGTGCGTCCACAAGCGCTGCCTTACGCCTTCATCGCTCCCTCGTATATGCTGCCTGAGCGTGCCGAAGAACTGACGCCGCAAAACGTCGGTATGCCACTGAGCATCGACCATCAGCAAGACACGATTACGATGCGCGCCGCCATGCCACCCCCGCCCGAAGCTGGACTGACGCCGCCCGAACTGCCCGATTATTATCTTGTGGTGATGGAAACCCATTTTCCCGGCTGGCGTGCCTTTATTGACGATGTGCCTGTACGCACGATCAGCATTCATACCTTCATCGGCATTCCGATGCAGTCCGGAGAGCATACCTACACCCTGCGTTATGAACCGCCGGGATTGGCAAGCGGAGTCGTGATTTTTATCGTGACGGTAGTGTGTTTAGGTTTCTATCTGCGCGACGGGGTGAAATACAAAATCACGGCAGACTGAGCCAAGCACCGTGATTTGATTAGATTAACTTTGAAAGACGGCGTTCGCTGTTTGCGCCGCCTCTGGGTTCAAAACCCAGAGCTAACAGAGAATTGGTAAACCTCTGAAGAGGTTGAAAAATCGCAGCACCCAACCCGTGAACGGGTTTCCAACGCGCATAGCGGGCAGTTTTGAACTGCCAGCGTCCGCAGCGGCGAACGTTTTGCGT
>CALMZT010000990.1 GCA_937870805.1 uncultured Chloroflexota bacterium | reverse complement strand
TGGACAGCAGTAAACAGTAAGCCAGCGCAGCCCAATGCAGCGGCGTGTGTGGCTTCGTGCGATAGACCGTGATGTACCACGCTATCACGCCGATAATGAGCCAGATGACCCACGCAGCAACTATAGACGACAGACCGGATATATGCGCAAAGGCAAGCGTCTCGTAAGCAAACCTAACGAATGCTGTGATGTAAGCGATATGTCCTATAGCAAATGCCCCAATACCACCCATCACATTCTTGCGCGCCATGAATATGTCACCAATGAAGCCAAGCGTCATGCCAATAGCAATGTAAAACCCAAAAGTGACCAAATGGCTTGTGTTTATTAGTATGAGATACCCACCAGCGGGGTGATAGTTCCAAGCAATAAAATACCAACCCCATGCCGCAACCACCAACGTAAACGAGGATGCTAGTCGCGTCCATGTGGGCATTCGGCGTGTACCTTCGGTGTTGGGTTTCCCGAAAATAAAACCGCCGAAAAGCAGCGCCGCCCAAACGATGAGTAGCAACGTGAGCCAGAGATTAGCTTCAGGAGTGATATGGGAGGTAAACATAAGAAGTATTCAATTGGAAAAGAGGGCGAACGTCGCTTCGCTTATGAGTTCGCCACTACGGAGTCGGTTTAGAAGGCGGTTTCACGATCTGCGATTTCATCCATCAGCGCGTGGAATTCAGGAATGGTCAACTGCTGCTTGGCATCGCTGAGCGCTACAGGCGGGTTCGGATGCACTTCGACCATCAAGCCATCTGCGCCGCTGGCTTTAGCGACGCGCGCCAACGGTTTGGCGATGTCGCGCCGCCCCGCCGAGTGCGAGATGTCCACCACAACCGGAAGATGTGATTCCAGCTTCAGAACCGCCACGCCGCCGATGTCCAGCGTGTTGCGCGTCCACTTCTCGAAGGTACGAATGCCGCGTTCGATCAGAATCACGTTGGGGTTGCCACTGCTGACGATGTATTCGGCTGAGTAGAGGAATTCTTCCAGCGTCGCCGATAAGCCGCGCTTGAGAATCACAGGCTTGTTGATTTTGCCAAGCGACTTGAGCAGGAAGCTGTTTTGCATGTTGCGCGCCCCTACCCAAAAGATATCGACGTAATCCATGAACATCATGATCTGGCTTTGATCCATGATCTCGCTGGTAATCACCATACCGTATTTATCAGCGACCTGGCGCGCGATCTGCAAACCCTGTTCGCCCAAACCCTGAAATTCATATGGTGAAGTGCGGGGTTTGTACGCCATGCCGCGTATGATCTTAATACCGCGCTGTGCCAACGCCGCTGCGGTTTCGTCCATCTGCTCATAACTTTCCACAGCGCAGGGACCTGTAATCACCGTGAAGCTGCCGTCACCAATCACCGCACCGTTGGGAAGCGTGATGACGGTGCGTTGATCGGGACTCTTGCGCTGCACGAGGATTTTGGCTTTCGCCTGCTGTTCCTCCAGCGCCATCGACGCGCGGAAGATTTCGCGGAACAGCGCCTTGATGGTTTCGTTGCTGAAAGGACCTTTGTTGTTCTTTTCCAGATTGTGAAGCATGAAGGCTTCGCGTGCCGGGTCATAGAATGAGGTGCCTAGCTCAGTCTGTACCTTGCCGATGTCCGTGACGATGCTGGCGCGTTTGTTGAGGAGTTCCAGAATTTGTAGATTAATCACGTCCACTTGTGAACGCAGTTCTTGCAAACGATCTTGAGACATAACCTGTACCCTTTTAGCCTGAGTGTTTAACAGCGAAATTATACTTGGCGCGGCGCAGAATGCCGAATTTCACCATCGCAACAGCCTCCACTTGCCATTTTTCTGTGCAAAGACTACTATCTGCGCTGGCAGACTCTACAAATTGGACATTTCATGGAACAATACCTTCGCCAATTAAGCGGCGAAACGGTCAAGACGGCGAACGCGAATGCCGCTGAAGGCGGTAAGGCGCTG
>CALMZT010000989.1 GCA_937870805.1 uncultured Chloroflexota bacterium | reverse complement strand
GGCGTCCTTGAATAAGCAGTTGTTCGTAATTTTGAAATCCCACAAACTCGTAGGCGTCAGCGCGTGTAAGCGGCGTGCGTCCATTCCAGTCTGTCAGGCTGAAGTAAAAAGCCACCAGTAACGGAAAGATTAAGAAGACCAGCAAAACCAGGAAGGCGGGTGCCATAAAAAGTATTCCAGAGATCGCTTCCTGACGTTTCGCAGTGGATTGTGTAGTCACAGTCGGGGTTGTCGTCGTCGTTGTGGCGGGAGTGGCTGTTTCTGCCATAAGAATCGCCCTTTTAGACAGTAATTTTAATCGCTGAGTCTAAAATAGGGGGCAATCTATGAGATCGCCCCTCTATTAATGGGATGAGAGTGATCACCTCATCAGTGTTACAGCTTACTGATCCATTTCTGCTTGAATTTCACGCGCAATGTCAGCCGCCTCTGTCAGCGCTTCTTCGGCTGTCGCGTCGCCACTCATTGCAGCTACCGTACCTTCGTCCAGCGCTGTGGTAAAATCGCCGTAGCCCAGCGGAAACACTGGGGCCCAAGCATAAGAAGCGCCGGTGACAAAGGGTTCAAATTCTGCGCCACGGGTATCGAGCCATGCTTGTGCAGCACTAGCACGAGCGGGCATCACACCGAAGCCAGCCGTTGCTACAGACATCGCACCCTCAGAACCAGTGAGGAAGTTAACGAGATCCCAGGCTGCCTGTTCTTTTTCAGTGCCTTCGACCTGCGAACTTACTGCCCAGCATTCAGTAAAGGTTAGCGTGCCTTTTTCACCGCTTGGCGCTGTCGGCATTTCGACCACGCCCCAGTTCAGTTCAGGGAAGTCTGTTTGCAGGTAGCCGATTGCCCAGTTGCCTTCAACTGTCATGGCTGCGTAACCGCTGCCAAACGCCTGACCATTCCAGCCTGAGCCGCCAAGATCGCCCGGTTGCGCACCCACGCCATTAGTAACGAAGCTACTGTAGAAGTCAAGGGCTTCAATAGCTTCAGGGCTATCGAACACTACATTGCCTTCGTCGTCGAATAAGCGTCCGCCGTTTGCCCATAAGAATGCTAACCAGCGATTACGGTCAGCGGCGGCACTGAAGCCCACCACATCATCGCCCTCAGCCGTTGTGATGTCGGCATTCGTAATCGCTTCAGCGGCAGCATACATATCTTCCCAAGTCCAGTCAGCCGTGGGGTATTCCAGACCTGCGGCGTCGAAGTAATCCTTATTATAGTAGACAGCCAGCGTCGTGAAGTCTTTTGGCACACAATATGCCGTCTCATCTACTGAGAAAGCTTGCAGCAGATTTGGGTAGATATCTTCTGCATCCACAATGTTGTCTCCGCCTGCTGCGAGCAGACCTGAGTCAACTAGCGACGGAAGGTCGAATTGCCCAACGGTGAACACATCCGGATAATCACCGCTAGCGAATGCTGCCTGGATTTGAGTGCCGTAATCTGGCGAAATGAGCACTTCCAAATCCACATTGGGGTTCGCTTCTTCAAAAGCTGCGAATTGTGCTTGCTTGAATTCATCCTCTGCGGGCGATGATGAACCTGTCCACACACGAAGAACGATGGGGTCCTGCGCTGATACACTGCTGAATGACAGCGCCAACAGCAGCAGGGCTATCAGCAGAAAACTTGTTTTAGTACGCATTGCTTTACTCCGTACAACGTAATGGGAAACAATTTTATAAAACGACAGTAGCAGATGCTACGTCACGACTCCATCACTCCGATGGAGGTACAGCAACGGGGTTTTTGATCGTGAAGGATCTTCTTTTGCCCCGATAGTACACCTTGAAAGAAACCTGCTTCCAGTGAGCAGGCAGACGGGGTTCTGTTTCGAGCTTTCCTTGTGCGTTGATATATAAGCCACAGAACCCAAAAAGAACCGCTTGAATCAAACCGCCGCAGGCAGCGCCATGAATGCCATCGCGCACATTGCCTTTGTTGTCTTTGAGGTCGATTTCGGCGGCGTGTTGAAACATCTCATAGGCTGTTTCGTCCAGCCCCAACTTAGAAGCGACCCAGGTATGCATTGCGGGACTGAGCGACGAACCATGATCTGTACGCGGATAATAGGTGTTCCAATTATTGAGCTTCACTTGATGAGAAACGCCGAGTTCATCCCAGAGCAGCGCCATGAGCGCCACCACGTCCGCCTGTTTGATGACTTGTGTTTTGATCGTGCGATGATGTCCCAAAATAGCCTGAACACTCATTGTGCGTGGCTCGTACAATGGTACAGGGATGTATTCCAGATCGAAGAAGCCGGGGAATTGGACGTGAATCTGTTTTTGTTCATCGAACGGGATATACATTTTGGCAATGATGTCTCGCCAATGATCGAGACGTTGAGGCGTTAAATTTAGCTGTTGTACGAGCCGTTCGCAGTCTGAGGCTGCGTTGTTTTTCAGCCAATTCAATAAGTTGAATGCGCTCTGCAAATGCCAAACAACCATGCGATTGACGAAGACGCTGTTGTCGATGTTCTCATGATACTCGTCCGGTCCAATTTGCTGTGAGATTTCGTAGCGTCCGTTTTTAGCCTCAGCGCGGCTTCCCCAGAACACGGCAGTGTCGAGGAAAATTTCAGCGCCATTTTTGCGTAAAAACTCGTCATCACCTGTCCAGTGCCAATACTGTAATACGGCATAAGCAATGTCAGTTGCGATGTGCTGCTCACTGTCGCCTGTCCAGATGCGGATACGGGTACCGTCGGGCTGCGGGTCTGACCACTGCGGTGTTGTCTCTTCGCCTGTATCGGCACTTTCCCAGGGAAACAATGCGCCTTCATAGCCATTTGCGCGTGCCTTGTTGCGTGCGCCAGATAAATTATGGTAGCGGTACATCAACAAATTGCGGGCAATCGTAGGCTGTGTCAGCGTCAGCGTCGGTAGAATGAACAACTCAGTGTCCCAGAAGACGTGTCCTTTGTATCCAAAGCCGGAAAGCGTCTTCGCTCCAATACTCACACGATCATCATTACGCGGCGCAGCGATCAGGATGTGATACATCACAAAACGTAGAGCGATTTGGGCTTCTTCATCGCCATCGACCTGAATATCGCTGCTGTCCCAATACTTGCGCCATTCTGCCCTGTGCTTCACTAACAGCGTGTCATAGCCCTTTTTCGCTGCCTCGCTGACCTTTTGCTTCGCATCAGCTAAGGGTTCTTCCGTGTCACGGCTGGTATAAATCGTCGTAATCTTGTCGATAGTGGCGGTTTCTTGCGGTTGCAGCGTAAATTTGGTCGAGATAGTCGGTTGTAACCCGTGGGCTTTGGCACGCAGTTTGCCCGACGCTTTGACTTTCGATGCCATGCCAATGCGGTAACCTGACTGCTGCGTTTTCGCGCCGATGCTAATCATGTTATCAGCAGCTTCGACGTTGAAATCGCCCCAGTGCTTGTAACCGTTGTTATCCACATCACCATCAATACTACTCTCGACAATGATTTCAGGATTGCCGTCGATAACAAAGATTTGTACTCGCTGCGCTAACACATGCTGGTCATGGAGGCTGGCAAAACGTTCAAATACAAGGCGCACGATGCTGCCCGTTTTGGCTCTAAACAATACCTCGCGCCGCAGCACGCCCGACTCCATATCCAATGTGCGCTGATAGCCGAGCAGCGCCCCTTTCGCGGGATGCAAAAAATCTATTGCCTCAGTGATGAGTTGAAAAAGTGTTCCATCAATCCGAATATTGATGGGCAGCCAATTTGGAGCATTGACGAGTTCAGGAACGAGGGCACCCGGCGCGTGATTATAAATGCCGTGTACTAGGGTTGCGGGGACTTGCTTCGGGTATCCTTCTTCAAAGCTAGCGCGAGTGCTTAAGTATCCATTTCCAACGCAAAAGATGGTTTCGTGGTGAAGTAATTTTTCTGGATGAAAAGGGAACTCTTTAAGTGTCCACAAACGATGCACCACGCGGGTACTCCTTTAAGGACTGAAATCATTTTAAATCATTTACTTAAACGTTTAATGTAACCGTATTTTTGAAAAAACACAAGATTTTGATGACAATTTCGCGATTTCTTAGAAATTTCTAATATTTTCAGGACTTTCGCTTGTGAACCCACGAACAATGGGTTTAAACCCATTGTTCAAGCACAAATACTTGTTGTGAAGCGAAAGTCCGAATTTTGTTTTGAGAAGCATCGAGTTTGTAATGCTTTTGCAAGCATCGTTATATACTCTAGAGTTATGGCAAAAACACACAGTATTTTGATTGTCGATGACGAAGCAACCCTCCGCGAAGTTGTCCGACGCTATCTGGAACTCGATGGCTTTGATGTGCTTGAGGTTGATTCGGGACCTCAAGCGCTGGCTCTGCTGCGTGAGCGCAGTGTAGATTTGATCGTGTTGGACATCATGCTGCCGGGTTTGGACGGTTTTACGGTGACGCGCTCGTTGCGGAATTCGCCAGATTATGCGATGTTGACTATCAATGGCGACATTCCGATCATTATGCTGACGTCGCGCAGTAGTGAAGCGGATCGTATTGTCGGCTTTGAATTGGGTATTGATGATTATATTGTCAAGCCATTTAGCCCTCGTGAGTTAGTCCATCGTGTAAAGGCTGTACTACGGCGCAGCGCACCGAATGATGCGAATAATGAAAAGCCGTTGAGTTTCCCCAATTTGCACATTGATCCCTTACGCCGCA
>CALMZT010000988.1 GCA_937870805.1 uncultured Chloroflexota bacterium | reverse complement strand
CGAAGACGCGCTTGCGAACGTCGGCGACCGCGGGCCGGGGGGGGTCGCGCAGGGCGATCTGCCCATCGTAGAGGCGCTGGCGGGGGTGCGTGTTCATCTCCATGATCTTGACGCCGTGCGGGCAGACCATCGTGCAGATGCCACAGCCGGAGCAGTAATCGACGCTTTTGTCTGGCGAGGTGTCGCCGTGATCTTGCGGGTGGCGAAAGCGCTGCGCCTGCGGACCTACTGTTTTCGGTCCAGGGAATAACTCGGTGACAGGCGAAACAGGGCAGGCTGAAGTACAAATGTTGCACTTCAGACACAAATCGGCAGTGAGTTCTACCTGTTCGTAATTGGCGCCATCATGAATATCGTGCAGGTTAATCAGGTTCGACATAAGGATTGAGGGATCTTTAACGATTCGATGCTGATACTAGTCGATTGAACTGCATCTCCTCTAGGGAGATGGAAATGCGATTTACTCTGTAACAAGCCCGATCTTAACGTAAAGCAGCACAGAAGCCAATGTCTACGAAGCAACACATTTTGAAGCTGTTCGAACCATTTCGGCGTGGATACGTATAGAGTAATGATGATGAAAGCTGTTTTTCTTAACATATTTCTAATTGATTTTCCTAAAAAATGGTATTATGATGATTTGTATACAAATAGTTGGTATACCAATCATTGGGATGCGAATGATAGAGCCGGAATTCTATGGGATGACGCTGGAGATGCGGATGCTGCACGGTGCATTGGGCAAAATCGTGCGCGATGAGATTGAGCGCCGCCTCGTTGCCTTGGATGCTGGGGTCAGCGCGATGCAATTTTTTTTGCTGCACATGCTAAGGGGCGAAGCACAAACCATGACTGAGTTGAGCCGTAAAATGATGCTTGATCCCTCTACTCTTGTGCCAATTGTCGATGCTTTGGAACGCAACGGCTTTGTGATGCGTGGCAAAGATCCCCAGGATCGACGCCGCGTGCCGCTTTCTCTTACGAATGAGGCGTTGACACTGCTAGCTTCTATTCCTCCAGTCGATGAAGACGACATTGTGCTGAACAGCCTGCATCGACTGGGCTATGACAAAGCGACACAGCTTATAGAGTTGTCTCGTGAACTGGTGAAGAATCTGCCTAACGGCGAGGAAATCTTGTCCGAAATGATGTCCAGAGTCGCTGCGTTTAATCGCGATTATTGTAAACACCTCTCTGGCAGGAAAAGCGAAGACCCGTCACCGTAATTCTCCCGCTTGAAATTAATTTAAATAAACTTATAATCTGTTTTAGTTGTGTCTAAAATAAATTTTGATTGAGCGGAGGAGTAACCTTGCAGGCACAGGCGATGAATCGTAGAGGGGGCGGCGGACGCCCAAAAGGCAAAGGCGGTCTTGGGCGCGCCATACGTTACTTGCCCAAACAAGGCAGCACCATTTGGATTGCTTATGGCGCATTGATTGTGGCATCTTTGGCACAGCTTGTCGTGCCAAAGTTGATTGAGAACATGATTAACAACGTCACCTATGGCACCATTGCCAATCAAGTTCCAGCTACATTTTTGGGGATGGCGGCGAGTCGCTTAAACATGACTGCCGAGCAGCTTAGCGCCTACAGAGACAGCGGTGAGATATGGCTGCTATTCGGGGTCTTGGCAGTCGTCGCTTTTGCAGTGGCGCGCGCCATATTCTCATTCTTGCAAACCTACATGGCAGAACGCGCTTCGCAAGGATTAGCGTTCGATTTCCGCAACGAAATTTTCACCAGGATTCAGCGGCTTTCGTTCAGCTATTATGATCGAAACCAAACAGGGCAGTTGATGATTCGTGCCACCGACGATGTGGAAAAAGTGCGTCTGTTCATCGCCCAAGGTCTGCTGCTCACCGCCCAAGCATTCATTCTGCTGGTCGCCACATTGACCATTCTGTTCCTCACCAACTGGCAGTTAACGTTGGTTGTGCTGCCCATTTTGCCAGTGGCACTTGTCCTATTCATGATCTTCGGCGCGCTGAGCCAACCACTGTTTGTAGAAGTACAAATGCGTCTATCGGCGCTGAACACCGTGCTTCAGGAGAATCTTGCAGGCATGAAGGTTGTCAAAGCCTTTGCGCGTGAAAAAGAGGAGCAGCGGCGTTTTGATGCTGCTACCGATGGCGTTTTCGAGCAGAGCATCAAAGTTGCGCGCACATTTTCCTTCCTGTTCCCGATGATCTTCTTGATCGCGCAGGTGGGACAGGCGGCAATTCTGTATTTCAGCGGTGTGCAAATCCTCAACGGCACGCTGACACTCGGCGGTTATCAGGAATTCAGCCTGTATCTCCTTTACATATTCTTCCCGCTAGGGCAGTTGGGTTTCATTATCTCTTTAATGGCTCAGGCGTCGGCGTCATCAGATCGTATCTTTGAAATTCTCGATGCCAAAAGCGAAGTTGCCAACAAGCCCGATGCTATCGACCTTCCTGAATTGCAAGGACACGTTGAGTTCAAGAATGTCACTTTCCGCTACTTCGGCGCAGGTGAACCGGTACTCAGCGAAGTCAGCTTTGAAGCGCAGCCGGGACAGACGATTGCGCTGCTGGGCGCGACGGGCAGTGGCAAGACGACGATCATCAACCTGATTCCGCGTTTCTATGACGCGACAGAAGGCAGCGTCTTGATTGATGGGCATGATGTGCGCGATGTCACGCTTGACAGCCTACGTTCGCAAAGCGGTATCGTGCTGCAAGAGACCAACATATTCAGCGGCACTATCCGTGACAACATCGCTTTCGGGCGTTCCGACGCAACTTTAGATGAAGTCACCGCTGCTGCGAAAGCCGCCGCTGCGCACGATTTCATCATGAGCTTCCCGCAAGGCTACGATACACCTGTGGGTGAACGTGGTACGACACTTTCCGGTGGACAGAAACAGCGTATTGCCATTGCGCGCGCGCTGCTGCTGAACCCACATCTGCTGATTCTGGACGACTCGACCAGCAGTGTTGACCTCCAAACGGAAGCGCAAATTCAAAAGGCGCTGGATAACTTGATGAAGGGGCGTACCAGCTTTGTGATTGCTCAACGTATTACGACTGTGTTGAACGCCGATCAAATCATCGTCCTCGACAAAGGCAAGGTTGTCGCCACAGGCAAGCACGCTGAACTCATGGAAGACAGCCCGATTTACGCCGAAATTTACAATGCGCAGCTTGTGGGCGACGCCGACAGCACTGGCGAAACAGCCGCAGTTACTGTACAGCAGGAGGCATAGAAATCATCATGATGGGAGGAATGGACGGCGGGCGTCGTCTCTTTGAGCGCGAGGTGCTCAAGCCCAAGAATTTGGGCGCGACCTTAGGACGCTTCGCCCAGTATTTTAGCCATTATTGGATCGGGCTTGTCGTTGTTATGGGGTTGATTATCATCTCGACGTGGGCACAGGTCACAAGCCCGGACATTATCGGACAGGCATTTGACTGTTATTTACCTGCACAGACCTTCGGATTTGGGGAGCAAGTCGATAACTGCTGGTTCACCGATGAAGACGCTAATGCGATTACCGCGCGTATCGCCGCTGACGCCAGCATCCCGCAGGATCAGAAGGCGGCTGCCGAAACCAACGCGAAGATTGCCGGATTAGGTCAAATGGTGCTGCTGCTGCTATCGCTCTACGTAGCGGGTGCGGTGTTGCAAGGCGCTGCGTTTCTGGCGATGAGTTGGACAGGACACAGTGTACTGCGACGTATGCGTCGTGATTTGTTCCGGCAGATGCAGCAGCTCTCGTTGGGGTATTACGCCGAAAACGAAGTCGGCAATCTGATGAGCCGCATCACCAGCGATACCGATACTATTCAACAGGTTTTCAGCTTTGCCCTGTTGAGTGTGGTCAGCGGCTTCCTGCTGATGGGCTGGATTATCGTCAATATGCTGCAAGCCAACGTGCCTTATACACTGTTGAGTCTGGCTGTCGCGCCGTTTATGTTCATCGCCAGCCTGTATTTCTCTGGGCAAGCGCGTACTGCCTTCCGCAAGAGCCGTCAGCAGATGGGCAGCGTCAACGCGGGCTTGCAGGAAAGCATCGCAGGCGTGCGCGAAGTGCAAGCGTTTAACCGCGAAGAAGAAAGCATTGACCAGTTTCGTCGTACCAACGCCGCCAACCGTGATGCCAATATCCGTGCGGCGACCTTTACCAGCGCGCTAACCCCTGTGCTCGACGCCTTAGGGTACGTGGCGCTTGGTATCGTCGTGGCTGTCGGTGGTCTCTCGGTGATGCGCAATGAACCATTGCTCGGCACGTCGATCATTTCGTTGGGTACAGTGTTTGCTTTCCTACAATACGTACAGCGTTTTAATCAACCGCTTCAGCAAATTGCGATGCTGTGGACGAACGTTCAAAGCGCCATTGCTGGCGGTGAGCGTATCTTTGGGCTGTTGGACACCCCTGCTGACATCGTGAATAAACCGGGTGCTACAGAACTGGCACAGATCAACGGTGACGTAGAATTTGTCGGTGTGCAAGCCGAATACAAGCAGGGCGAACCTGTGCTCAAAGGTGTCGATTTCAGCGCCAAAGCCGGACAGATGATTGCCATTGTCGGTCCTACAGGCGCAGGCAAAACGACGATCATCAACCTGATTCCGCGCTTCTACGATGTGACCGGTGGCTCAGTCAAGATCGACGGTACAGACGTGCGCGATGTCACGCTTGAGAGCCTGCGCAGTCAAATCGGTATCGTCCTGCAAGATACCTTCCTGTTCTCCGATACCGTGATGAACAACATCCGTTACGGGCGCATCGACGCGACAGATGAAGAAGTCATCGAAGCGGCGAAACTTGTCTCTGCCGACTCGTTCATCGAAAAGCTGCCGCAGGGCTTCCAAACGGTGCTTGGCGAACGTGGTTCGGGCTTAAGTCAAGGGCAGCGCCAGTTGATCGCCATCGCTCGTGTTGCGCTGATGAAGCCGCAAATCCTGATCTTGGATGAGGCGACCTCCAGCGTTGACACGCGCACTGAGCGCCTGATTCAGAAGGCGTTTGAGAAGCTGCTCGAAGGTCGTACCAGCTTCGTGATCGCCCACCGCCTCAGCACGATTCGTAACGCCGATTTGGTGATGATGCTCAAAGATGGTGAAATCATCGAGCGCGGCACGCACCGCGAACTGCTGGCAAAACAGGGCGAATACTACAAGTTGTACATGAGCCAGTTCCGCTATCAGGAAGAAACCGAAACTGCCCCTGCCAACGGCAATGGCACAGCACCGAAATTACAAACTGTGCCCGGCGACTAGGTAATAAGCGCAGGCAAACCAAAGGAAAGGCGATCTGAAGGGGTCGCCTTTCTTTATTCTTTTGTATTGCGTGTCCCCGTTTCATCGTGTATTCTCGCTATTGGTAACGATTTATTTCTAATTGTTTAAGGACGTGTGATGACGTCACCCAAATTGAAAGTCGTCACCATTGGCGGCGGTGGTGGCTCGGTACAACTTTTGCAGG
>CALMZT010000987.1 GCA_937870805.1 uncultured Chloroflexota bacterium | reverse complement strand
CCATCACCTCCACAGAAGTGAACATCTCGTGCGGCGCGATGGTTGATTAGCGCTGTAGATATGTGTCTCAGATAGTCCGCCAGACACTAAAGTGTCCGGCTGCCGAAGTGCCACGTCCACTGAAGTGGACAGAAAAGGCATTCCGATGAAGATTTTATGTCCTGATTAATTTATCAAGGAGTATCGTATCGGGCGCACACGCAGGGGCGCCCCTACGAATCCCGTTCTCTATATTATTTTGTTAAAGAGCATCAGTCGGGCGCACACGCAGGTGCGCCCCTACAAATCCGTTGTTTGCTCCAGGTTCAAAATCTGGAGCAGCAAACCTCTGTGTTGAGAGATTATTTCTTCGGCGTCTCGACCAGCAGAATGGTGTTGCCCTCGCTGTCGAGAATCATCGCGTTCGTGCCCCAGGGCTGCGGGTCGGGTTCGGATGTCACACGCACACCTTTTTTCTTGAGTTCTGCGATCAGCGCCATGATGTCGGTTACATCCAGCGTAATCGACTGCGACTTGCCCACGACCTGCTTGTAATGCTCCCAATTCTCATCTGGCACGTAGAGGATAAGTTCGGTTTCTACGCCCTTCTTGGGCACGACAGAAACCCAACGTGTGGTTGCACCGGGAAACAAGGGTTGATCTGTCACCAGTTCAAAACCCAGCGTGTTGATGTAGAAATCCTTCGCCCGATCCTGATCGCTCACATAGACCGATACCGTTCCGACTTTGTTGAACATGATACGCTCCTTAAGCTGAACAAAACGAAAGCTGACCATTCCTCTGCATAGTGTGAGGTTTTAGCGCCACAGCGCCAGAAGCGCACCCATGATGGCGAACGCCACCAGTACGTAGCCGCTGTTAATCACCCACAGCATTTTGTGCGCACCGGAGAACATGTTGTTGACGAACGTCGATGTCACCGCAAAGCCCACCGCCGCCGCCAGCCCGACGACTATACCATCCAGCAGCGTCGCCGCGCCTGCCGCTCTAACGAACAGCGCCAGCACGAACGCGCTCACCATTTCCGCGACGAACGTAAATAGATATTCAAGCGGTTGTCCCCCACCTTCTGTCTGCGGCATCTCAGTGCCCCCAAAGCGATAGCGAATGAACGGCTTGGCGAAAAGCACAGGCGAATACCACAGCGCGCCCAAAATGAAATAGATCACTGCCGATACAATGACCGCTAACCAGTTAATCCCTTCAAGCGACATAGCATCCTCCCTTGTGTTCTGGCTGTTTGCTGAAAGCTGTACGCTGACAGCTTCACTAGACCATAAGTTCTATTGTACAGGGATCAGCTTTTGTCTGCTTGTAAATATTGGACAAGATTAGGCGGCGGGGCTTTCGTCCTGGCGATGAGGAATTCGCGGTAGCGTTCGGGGTTCTGTCCGGCGAAAGCGCTGAACTCTTTGGAGAAATGCGCCTGATCGTAGTAGCCGCAGGCAAGTGCCACTCCCATGAGCGTGATATTTACATCTTTGCTCATCAGCGCCAGCGCCCGCTGGAAACGCACAATGCGCGCGTAAAACTTTGGCGACATGCCAAAATGCTGCTGAAACAATCTATCGACGGTGCGAATCGAATAGCCTACGTCGGCGCTCAACTCGTGAATATTCACCCTGACATTGGACGCTGCAATGCATTGCGCGACGTAAAGCGCGAAGGTATGCGCCGCTTGGATGTTGAGGCGCTGCAAGAAAAACAGGTTGAGCAGAGTAATTTGCTGTGCGGCATCATGTGCCGAGTCGAACAGTTGGCTTTCCAGCACTAAGGCATCAGCGCCGAAAGCGGTGTATAAATCGAGGGTCAAGTTGGAAAGCTCGTGGACGGGCATCGGCACGAACGCCGCCAGCCCGCCCGGTTTGAAGCGCACGGCGACGAGATCAATATCGCCCTGTTGTACAATTGCCAGTGGGTAATCACGCTGCCCATCCAGATTGGAAACCGCCAGCGAGTCGCGCTTGTCTAATTGATGCAGGTAACGCCGTTCATAGGCGCAGCCGAAATTGAACAGTATATCCGCGTGGCAATCGACAAAAATGCGTTCTTCCAGCATCAATGAAGGAGAGCGCAGCCGCCAATAGCTCTGGATAAATGGCTGTAGAGGGGGAGGCGGTACAAAAAATTGGTACATCTTTTCTTTCGCGTACTGTTTTAGTAACTGATGTTACGCAGTCTTAGCTCGAACAAGGGGTTTAAACCCCTTGTTCACAGGTTCACGGTGCGTAATGTCAGTTAGTAAATTACTC
>CALMZT010000986.1 GCA_937870805.1 uncultured Chloroflexota bacterium | reverse complement strand
CCAGCACCGTTTCCTGCGCGAAAATCGTCGGAATGCTTTCCACAACTTCGACAGCGTGGAAGTTACCGCGTCCTGTCGTCGCCATGTCTTGCAAGAACTGCGGTTGACCTGCGCCGATGGCAATCACTGATGTGGTAACGCCTGCATCGTTGTATAACGAGGTCGTAAGCTCCACAAGTCCTGTTGGGTCAGCGCCGCCGTCCGTAAGCAGGATAATGTGGCGGAACTGTGATGGTTCATTAACGATTTCGCGGGCGACAAGGTTCATGCCTGCGAGAATATCTGTGCCACCGCTGGGGCGTAACTGTCCCACTAAACGGGTCAAGGCGGCACCGTCCTCGACGTTCTGGAACGGCGCGATGAGTGAGGCGCTGGCGTCGAATGAGGCGATGGCAACGCGATCTATTGGCGTCAGCAGTTCAATTGAACGAATGATCGCTTCCTTCGACAATTCGAGGTTTTCGACACCGCTGGGACCGACCATGCTCATACTGCCGGAGCGATCAATCACGTAGGCGATGGTGAGCGATGGCAAACGCTGCTGGTCGCGGATTTGCATCTCGACAGGCAGCGCATCTTCGATGGGTGTATTGAAGTAGCCGCCGGGACCGTAGGCTTCAGGTCCGCCGATGACGACCAAGCCGCCGCCGAGATCTTTAACATAACTTTCGATCAACTGCATCCGGCGGTTGGACATTTGAGTCGCCGGGACATTGACCAGAATCACGCTTTCATACTGCGCCAGCGCGCTCACGCCGATGGGTAGACTGGTGGGTGTCGCCGTATCGACGACTAAGCCGCTTTCTTGCAGCGCGGGGATGAGAAATTCTGTTTCCGCACTGTTGGTACTGACCACTAACACGCGCGGCGGTCCAACGACGCGGCTGAAACCCGACATCTGGTTGTTTTGATAAAAGGTATCGCTGGCAATTGGCTCGACCTGTACCTGAAAGTCACGGAAACCTGTGCCGCCGATGCCCGTCAGACGATAGGTGTAATTGTTTGTCCCCTGGCGCAGGTCTACTACATCCTGCGTAATGACTCCGCCCGCGCCCAGAATCGTGAGTGTAGCTTGCGTCGCTGCTTCTGATTCGACGGTGACAGTCAGGTCAAATTCCTGTCCTTCGTTGACGGTATCAGGCACGACGACGTTGGTCACTTGCACTTCGGGACCGGGTTCGCGTGAGAAGTTGACGTAGCTGATTTCGACGCCTGCCGCTGCGGCTAACTGCGCCGCCGCTTGCGTATCGCCCACTGTCGCATGACCATCGCTCAGGACGACGAGGCGGCGCGCAGCGTCTGCCGGGAACAGCGCCAAGCCCAGGCGCACAGCTTCGGCAATGTCGGTGTTGCCTGTGATCGGCGTTGAGCGCACAGGCGCAAGTTCGCGCACGGCAGTCAGCGGACGTTCGACCAGCGCATTTGCGCCGAACAGTACGACAGCCATCTCGTCGTCGGGGCTGATGTATTGCAGAGAATCACGGATATAGTCCAGCGCGGCGGCTTGTGCTTCTTGCCCCATACTGTCGGATACATCTAACAGGTAGACGACAGCGAGACGATCTGCCGACTGCACTGACTGTACACCTGCCAGCGATAAGACCAGCAGCAGCATGATAATGACGCGCAGCACAAGGCTGAGGCTGTCACGCAGGCGGCGGAAACGCTGTCGGGGCCAGCCAACATACAGGACGAAGGGGATGCACAACAGCAAAACCAACGCTAAAGGAGTTGTAAACGACATAATCAACACTTATGCTCAAATAGCAATGGTTCTCATTATACAGGGGTTAGCAATGGTTACCTAATTACGATGTGGTGATGCAGCTAAATGTGATAGAGTTAAAGAGAATAACGTAATCAAAGAGGGTCATGTGCCAATGGATACGCCAAATAAAATATCAGAAACACCTGACGTTTCCAATGAATTGACACCAGAACGTGAATGGGAGATTGAATTTCACGATACCAACACTGAAATTCAGGCGATGGAAGCTAAGATGGGTATGAGTTCTGAGGAGTTTCATCGGAAATGGTTGGATGGTTCTATGCCGGATACATTCGAGAATAATGTATGGGCAATTCTCATTCAATCGCGAGAAACTTTACTCAAAAATAAACCCTAGAGACCGATTATGCCTTCAAAAGATCGAATAATCCGTGATTACTTCGGTACATTTGCAGGTATTCTCGACAAGTCGGGCATCGTAGCCGATAGATCACAATTGCGACCAAAGCCTTTTTCGCAGCGTATTCAAGCCGGTACATCATTGACTAGATTATGGGATGAACCAAATGGAATTCGCTTTATTGATAATTCCCAACTCACATTCTACGAACATGTAGATGTAATTGATGAACAAATTATCAAAATATCATACACCTATCGCTTTGTCTCTAAAGATCGCAAATTCACGTTTCGTTACGATAAAGATAGCACACAAGGCGATACAGACGTATGGAAAAAACCCAATAGTGAACTAATGTGGCATCCCTTGCATCATTTACATTTTCACGATGAAGAAGCCCCACGCTACAAAACCCACGAAACGTCTTTAGAAGAAATCCTCACATTTATCCGCATGTCCTTTGTGCCTCGCTGAACATTTTTATCTGGCTGATATGAGTATGTAAATCTGTGAGAATTGTGTGCTAGATCACAGTTCACGCAGATGGTGATTGTCGATTTACCAAAGCTCGTAGAGATAAGTGTCCGGTGAGGCTCATGGGCAGGGCAATCGCATCAAATTTAGTTTGAAGGTTACAAGGGTTCACAACATCTTTGTCG
>CALMZT010000985.1 GCA_937870805.1 uncultured Chloroflexota bacterium | reverse complement strand
TCGATCCCGAAGTGGCTACTGTCAGTCTCAAGCTCACAGTTAGCCAACAAGTTTCCAGCGATTGCCTCAGCTACTAAGTATGAGGCAGTTTCATTTTTACCCAAAATGACACCGAAATCCCCATACAGCGCAAGCGCTATTACTTTACTGTCATAGACGAATACGCGCTCGACAATTTTAGAGAGTAACTGCTGCCGTGCCACGTCTAACTCTTCAACACCCTCACAGCCGTTCCAATACTTCCTGAAATTTGCAATCAAGTCCGCTGCTTCAATGAGTTCATCATAGTCGATAGGTCGAAGCGAACTGATCTCCAAATCAAGCTGTCTTCGTTTCTCTACATACTCCTCCTTTGAAATAAAGCCTTGTTCCCAACGAAAATCAATCCGTCCGATGATTTCTTTGATTTCTTCCATTCGTTGCAATGCTGCGGCATTTTGAACCCGACTTCGGACAGCCGTTTCGACCCGTTCCTTAAACCCATCAGGGATAACCATCTCAGAGAGAATTTCTACAACCTGCGCATCAATCTCATGAGTTGGAACTTGGATTTGACCACACTTCTCGTATCCACGATCATGTGATAAGCAACGATAATGTCCATACCCTCGTTGCTTCTGAAATTTGGGGCGCATCCGTCCATAATTGTCATCCATCAGCGCAGCAGGTTTACCACTGATGCAGCGCGCACAAAACACGCGGTCATAGAGAATGTAAATACGCTCTTTGCTCGAAGCAAGGCGATGTCTCACCATCCCTGCCCGTGCTGCTTGGCAAAGGTCGAAAAGCTCATCAGAAATGAAGCCTTCATGTCTGCCCTCAAACCATTCGCCACGACGCCCCTTGCTTGCTTTTCTTTCACCCAATGAACCGTTATAGATTGTATCTGTGTGTCGTACTCGTCCGGTGTAGACCCTATTTTGCAGCATATCCCGTACCATTTCTTTGTTAATCGGTAGCCGTCCTGCACGTAGATTTTGCATAATCGGACGCTGGTTCATCCAGTGGGCAATATCTGCATCGCTGTAGCTCCCCGTCGCATATAGCCGAAACGCCCGCCTAACAATTGCTGCAACACGCGGGCGGATGTATAACCCTGCGGGTTGATCGGGTGTAGCTTGGGCGGCGGTTACAAGGTCATATCCGATGGGCGCAATACTGCCATTAAACTCACCACTTGATGCCCGATGTTTCTTACCTCGTTTGGTTTCACTACTCAAGTTCTTAGAATAGAAAGCAGAAAAGACGGCTAACATCTGCTCCATCATCGCGGTATACGGTGAGTTGTTTTCATCTTCACTAAAACCTTCAACACAAAAGAGTTTCAGTCCATACTCATGTCTCAAAAGCATCTTAATCATGACGGCATGTTCATGGGATCGCGCAAGGCGATCAAATTTCCAAAACATCACGGCATCAAATTTTCCGCGCTCGGCTGCCGTCCGTAATTCATTAAAGCCATCCCGCTCTAAACTCCATCCGGTTTTAGCGCTGTCGCTATAGACGGCAACAACAACACCTTCCCGCTTGGCAATCGCCTCACGGCAATAGGCTTCTTGTGCTTCAAGGCTTAAATCATTCTGCATATCGGAACTATAACGGGTGTAAATTGCGAAACGCTGGCGCTTGTCACGCTTGAGGTTTGTGTCGGGGATCATCACTGTCTTTACCTTTCTTATCCTTATCGACTTGCTCCGGTTTGCCAACCATCATCATGGGAAAAACCATAACGACGGGACTATTTTCGTGGCTACCCTTGCCACGTCGCCGTGAGGGTACTCCACTTATGCGCTGGACTGTACCGTTAGAGAAGATGTATTTAGGCATACATTGGGCTTACCCCAATATAATGGAGTGAAAAGGTTTCTCCCCGTAGAATAGAAGATGAAGAGGAGAAATAAGCATGAT
>CALMZT010000984.1 GCA_937870805.1 uncultured Chloroflexota bacterium | reverse complement strand
CAATCATGCGATCTGCAATCGCTTCATCGTCAGCCTTCGCTGTAATTCGCACGTCCACTTGTCCTGCGTGCGCCGCCAAACCAACCGTCGGGTTGCTTGCTTGCAGAAGTTCTTTGCCGATTGCATCATCCAGCATACTTTCACCGATGCCCGCCGTGCGCAGCACCTTCGCTTTGATAATGCCTAATTGATAACGTTGATGCAGATACGGGACAACGCGCTCCATCATCAGGAATTTCATCTCGCGCGGCACGCCGGGTAAACTGATGACTGCCCCACCGTTCACTTCCACGACAAAGGACGGCGCAGTTCCTACGGGGTTCTGAATGACAATCGCGTTATCAGGTAAATAAGCCTGTTGGCGGTTATTCTCCGTCATCTTTACGCGGAAACCCGCAAAGCGTGAGGCAATCTCGTCTAAGAGTTCTTGATGGAACGTCAAACCACGATCTGTTGCCGCCGCTACTGCCTGCCGCGTCATATCGTCGACTGTTGGACCTAATCCTCCACAGGTAATGACTACATCAGCCCGTGACAGGGCAATGCGAATCGCATCGGCAATTCGTTTTTCGTTATCGCCCACAGAAGTCATATAATAAAGGTTAATGCCAAGGTCTCTAAGGACTCGCGCAATATAGACCGAGTTGGTATCGGTAATCTCGCCGAGTAAAATTTCAGTGCCAATTGCAATGATTTCGGCGTTCAAATTTTGAGCCATATTTGACCTGTGGGGGAATTTTTTGCATATTTTCAAACACCCATTATAATCCTGCAAAATAAGTGATGTGGCAAGAGCGCAAATTCTTTGTGCAAAATGTCTAAGCTTATTAGCAATAGTCCATTATTATTCTTAGATCTTCTGACGGAGGAATTCTGTGGCAAGTGTAACGTTCGATAAAGTATATAAGCGTTACGGCAATAACGTTGTTGTCAATAATCTCAACATCGATGTTGCCGACAAAGAGTTTTTGGTGCTTGTAGGTCCGTCAGGGTGTGGCAAGTCCACCAGCCTACGGATGCTCGCTGGACTCGAAGAAATTAGCGACGGCGAAATTCGTATCGGTGATCGTGTAGTGAACAACGTAGCGCCGAAAGATCGTGACATCGCGATGGTGTTCCAGAGCTACGCGCTGTATCCACACATGACAGTCTACGATAACATGGCGTTCGGCTTGAAGCTGCGCAAGACGCCGAAGCAGATCATCGACCAGCGTGTGCGCGAAGCCGCCAAGAGCCTCGGCATTGAACACCTGCTGGATCGCCGCCCCCGCCAACTCTCCGGTGGTCAGCGCCAGCGTGTCGCTGTCGGACGCGCCATCGTTCGCGAACCTGCCGTCTTCCTTATGGACGAACCGCTGTCAAACCTTGACGCGAAACTCCGCGTGGAAGCCCGTTCATTCATTAGCAAATTGCATCAGCGCCTCGAAACCACGTTCATCTATGTCACCCACGATCAGGTGGAAGCCATGACGATGGGAACGCGCATTTGCGTGTTGAGTGCTGGCGAACTCCAGCAGGTAGACACCCCGTTCAATCTGTATCACAACCCACGCAATAAGTTCGTGGCAGGCTTTATCGGCAGCCCTGCGATGAACTTCATGAATGCGACGCTCAAGGAAGACGGTGCCAATCTCACAGTTGATACAGGCGTGATGCAGATTACTGTTCCCGCTAAGAAAGCCGAACCTTTCCGTACTCACGTTGGTAAGAAAGTGGTCTTCGGTATCCGTCCAGAAGACATTCACGACGCAGAGTATCAACCGCCGGGAATCACGCCCGCACCGATTGAAGCAAACGTCGATGTCGTCGAGCAGATGGGCAACGAAATGATCCTGTATCTGGAACAGGGCGGCATGAACTTCATCGCACGCACTGACCCACGTACCCGTGCGCGCGTCGGTGGGCGCATCCAGATGGTGATGGATCTTGATAACATGCACATCTTCGATAGTGACACTGAACTGTCACTATCTTACGACTTCAAGCAAAGAGACCCCGGCGGCGCAAAAACCCGCTAAAGCACGCTTCTTAGAATAATAAACACGACAGCCGTCCACATGGGCGGCTGTTTTTATTGCTTATAATGCGAATGGCAAAAATGCTTTATAAACGCAAAAGGCACAACATCTGAGATGTGTGCCTTAATAAGTTGCTTGTTTAATGTGCTTATGCGCGGGGTAACACTTTGCGGAACTTATAGCCGTAAATTATGACGCCTTTTTCCCCTTCACTGGTCAGCTTGCGCGTCACCATTTCGACGCGATCTCCAATATTTAACCGCTGATCGTCCAAGTCGGTGATCTGCGCCGTGAGTAGAGGTCCTTCGTCAAGTCTCACGAGCGCCAAAACGTAAGGCGCTTGCTCATCATACCCTTCTGGAATCTCTTGCAGCGTCGTGAAACTGTAAATCTCGCCTGTTCCGGCAAAGGTAAACTGCTGATTTTCTACCTGCTTACGCGGCAGCATACAAGTGTCCTTGATTAGGCAGCGTTAACGGTGCTGTTGGCGTTGTGCTGCACGGGGCGCTGGATACTCTGAGTTTGTTCTTCGCTGCGCGGCTGGCGTGCTGAAAGGCTCACCTGTCCATTTTCTAAACGCACACCCTGCAAACGATACCGCTGTGAATTCATGCGCCAGTGTCTTGAAATCTGCATTTGCGAATCCTCCAAATTGTGCTTTCCTGCACAAGTTATATCTGTATCTTAATGCCGCATAGCTCTCAAAACCTCTCACAAGTGCCTTGATAGCTCTCAAAAAGAGTTTTATCTCAACTCTTCTTCACGTTTTCCTCAATTATTCAGCCGTATCGCTACCTACGGGATTGCTTACACCGTCAGAACGTGAGTGATAGCGGTACTGGCAAGACCAGCGAGGCTTTGGATCACTGCAACCCTGGCATCAGCGACTTGATTCGCGCCTGCCTGCCCTCGAAGTTGGAATGTGGCTTCAACTGCTTGATAGATTCCCGCCGCACCCGCCGGATTGCCGCGTGCCTTGAGTCCTCCAAATGTGGACACTGGCAGCGTACCCTTCAGACCAAGCGCCCCACTCTGCGCCAGTTTCCAGCCCTCGCCACGCGCCGCAAAACCCGCCGCCTCCAGCGAAAGCGTGCTAAGGATAGTAAAGGCATCATGCAGTTCAACGAGGTTGACATCGTTCGGATTAATTCCCGCCTGCCGATAAGCTTTATATGCCGAGTGATAGACCCCTTGCAGGTACAAAGGATCGTTCCGGTCTTGCAGCGCTAAAGTATCAGTAGAGACGGCGCTACCTGCGATTCGTACCGGATGAGGTACCATATCACTCGCGTAATCGGACGCCGCGAGAATAACCGCCGCCGCACCATCTGCGTCCGGCGCGCTGTCAAAAAGTGATACGGGATCAGCGACCATACCCGCTTTCGCAAACGCGCCGGGCTTGAGCGTATTGTGATACATCGCGAATTCGTTAGTTTTGGCGTTCGTATGAGCGTTGATGCTGAAGCCCTCAAATTCCAGCGTCTC
>CALMZT010000983.1 GCA_937870805.1 uncultured Chloroflexota bacterium | reverse complement strand
ATTGCGATGGGTATTTTCTTACTGGTACTCACCATTGTGTTTGTCTATGAGTGGAATGTAGGATCTCTGGAATGTGATTAATTGGCTCTAAGCTCGGTAATTTGGGCGTCGTCACAACGACGTTGGATACAGCGGTCAATTGGGCGCGCACTGGCGCAATGTGGCCGCTGCTGTTCGGTCTTGCCTGCTGCGCTATCGAGATGATGGCAACACAGGCATCGGATTACGATCTTTCGCGTTTTGGGATGGAGTTGAACCGCGCTAGTCCGCGTCAGAGTGACCTCATCATCGTGGCTGGGCGGGTAACTCGTAAGATGGCACCTGTCGTGCGTCAGCTTTACGATCAGATGGCATCACCCAAGTGGGTCATCGCGATGGGAGACTGCGCATCATGCGGCGGTGTCTATAACAATTATGCAGTGGTACAGGGAGTGGATGAGATTATTCCTGTCGATGTCTACATTGCTGGTTGTCCACCGCGCCCTGAACAGTTGATTCACGGCATTTTGACCTTGCACGAAAAGATCAAGGGCGACAGTTTACGCAATGCCGTGTACGTCAAGGAACTGGCTTAGAAACGTCAAGGGGAAGTTAGACTTCCCCTTTTTGCGCGCCATTTTGCATTAGACCGTCGCAGTTGAGCGATGGTTTTGTTTCGTAAGTAAACCGCATTGCGCGCGGGAGGCTCTGAATGGATATTCCAAAGGCATTAAACCCGGTTGAGGCGCTCAAAAACGCGCTTCCTGATGCTGTAGCGGATGTTGTAGAGTTTCGTGATGAAACCACAATCGTCGTTGACCCGACAAAAATTCGCTCAGTGATGCAATTTCTACGGGATACATCGGGATTAATCTACAATTTTCTTTCTGACATCAGCGCTGTCGATTACTGGGATCAGTCGTACAACTATGATATCAATAAACGTTTTGGCGTAAGCTATCACATTTATTCGATGCTTTACAATCGCCGTTTGCGTGTGAAAGTCTACCTACCAGAAGAAGCGCCAACCGTAGAGAGCGTCACCAGTATATGGCCCGCTGCCAATTGGTTGGAGCGCGAAATCATCGACATGATGGGCGTGAAATTCGTTGGACATCCTGATCCTCGCCGCGTCCTGATGCCTGAGGACTGGGAAGGCTATCCCCATCGCCGTGATTACCCCCTAGGGTATGAGACCATTCAATTCTCGTTTAACGTCGAAGAAATCATCAAACACAAGCCTTTGGCAAAAGAATAAGTGACGGAGCGTGTAGTATGGCAGTCAGTCACGTAGAAGGAACCTCCGTAGGGGCAGTCGCACAGGAAAGCACATGGGAAGGTAACGTCGAGGAATTGCGCGGATTGGTTTCTGACCGCGCACTGACAGGCGAAACCATGCTGCTCAATATGGGACCCCATCATCCCAGCACGCACGGCGTCCTGCGCCTGCTGTTGGAACTGGACGGTGAGCAAATCGTTACCTGTTTACCCGATGTCGGTTTTTTGCACACAGGTATTGAAAAGAATATCGAAGCAAAGACCTACGAAAAAGGCGTGACGCTGACAGATCGTATGGACTATCTGTCGCCCATGTCGAATAACATGGTCTTCTGCCTCGCCATAGAAAAGTTAGTGGATTTGGATGTGCCCGCCCGCGCGCAAGTCATTCGTGTGATCTGCCTCGAACTGTCAAGAATTTCCAGCCATCTTGTGTGGCTTGGAACACACGCGCTCGATCTTGGCGCAATGAGCGTCTTCCTTTACGCTTTCCGTGAGCGTGAAATGATTCTCAACATGTTCGAGATGCTCTCTGGGCAGCGTTTGATGGGCAGCTACTTCCGTCCCGGCGGTGTATGGCGTGATCTGACACCAGATTTCCTTCCTACGCTGGAAAAATTCCTTGATTACTTTCCGGCGAAGATCGATGACTACGAGTCGCTGCTGACCAACAACCCACTCTGGATTGATCGTACTCAGGGAATCGGTGTAGTCGAACCAGAAGACGCGCTGGCATGGGGCATGAGTGGCCCCAGTCTGCGTGGCAGCGGCGTAAACTGGGATATTCGCAAGGCAATGCCCTACAGCGGTTACGAGCAATATGACTTCCACGTACCTCTAGGTGAGCACGGCGATGTTTATGATCGTTTCTTCATCCGTATTCTGGAACTGCGCGAAAGCGTAAAGATCATTCGTCAAGCGATACAAAAGCTGCCGGGCGGTCCGTTCCGTTCGCAGAATCGCAAATTCGTTCCACCGCCGCGCGCCGAACTCGGACAGAGCATGGAAGCTGTCATTCATCACTTCAAGCTGTGGACAGAAGGCTTCTCCGCGCCAGATGCAGAAGTGTATGTGAGCGTTGAAAGTCCGCGTGGTGAAATCGGCTGCTATCTTCACGGTACTGGCGGCAACAAGCCTCGCCGTGTCCACTTCAAGACGCCTTCGTACATGCATATTGGTGCTTTGCCCGTAATGACGAAAGATCACTTCATTGCCGATCTTGTGGCGATTATCGGAAGCGTGGATATTGTGTTGGGTGATTGTGATCGCTGACAAAAGCAGGGGAAATTCATGACTTTACAGCAGAAATATACAGAGCGGATTGAAAAGGCGCTCGCCAAATATCCTGATAAACGCTCAGCGGTGATGCCAGTGCTGCACATTGCACAGGAAGAATACGGTTGGGTTAGCCCGGAAGCGATCATCGAAGTGGCAGAAATCTGCGACATGGACCCAACGCAGGTCAAATCCATTGCCGGCTTCTACACGATGTACTCCAAGCATCCTAAGGGCAAATATTGGCTGCAAGTATGTACCGATCTCCCGTGTGCGCTGCGTGGTGCAGACCAATTCTATCAAGAGCTGCTTGATTATTTGGGCGTTGAAGATCACGGAACGACCACTGACGGGCTGTTCACCGCAGAGCATGTGATGTGCCTCGCCGCCTGCGATAAAGCGCCAATGCTGCAATGCAACTTTCACTATCAGGAAAGCCTGAATATGGAAAAAATGAAGTCGCTGATTGAGGAATGGCGCGCCGAAGCGCAGAAGAAATAGAGTGGAGATTATGAATATTCTGCTTCGTGAAAAAGACATTCCGAATATCCATGAGTACGACGTTTACGCCAAAAACGGCGGTTTTGCAGGCTATAAAAAAGCCCTAGGTATGAAACCCGCCGACGTAATCAACACTGTTAAAGCATCGGGATTGCGCGGGCGCGGGGGTGCGGGCTTTTCTGCGGGCATGAAGTGGAGCTTTATCCCACAAACTGAACCTGTGAAGTACGTTGCCGTCAACGCCGACGAAAGTGAACCGGGAACGTTCAAAGATCGTCAGATCATGGAGAACAACCCTTATCAACTGATCGAGGGCGCGCTCATCTGCGCCTATGCGATTCAGGCAAAAGCAGTCTATATCTACCTGCGCGGCGAGTTCTGGGATCTAGGGGCTGAGTTGGATAAGTGCATTGAAAAAGCTTATCAAGAGGGCTGGCTCGGTAAGAATATTCACAAAACGGGTTGGGATTGCGATATGTACACCCATCTCGGTGCGGGTGCTTACATCTGTGGTGAAGAAAGTGCCCTGCTGAACAGCCTCGAAGGCAAATTGGGGCAGCCGCGCGTTCGTCCGCCCTTCCCGGCGCAAAAAGGCGGCGGCTTGTACGGTGAGCCGACAGTCGTGAACAACGTCGAAACACTGGCAAGTGTGCCCTTCATTTTAGATAAAGGTCCTGAGGAATATCTGAAAATCGGGACAAAAGACAGTCCCGGCACCAAGATTTTCTGCCTGTGCGGCAATATCGAGAAACCCGGCAACTACGAACTTCCGTTAGGAACGACCTTCCGCGAATTGATTTTCGATCACGGCGGTGGTATCCCCAACGGCAAGAAGATCAAAGCAATTCTGCCTTCTGGTGCGTCCGGTCCGATTGTTCCGGCAACCGACGCAGTGCTCGATACACCGCTGACCTATGAAGATATGGGCAAAATTGGTACGGTGCTTGGTTCAGCGTCGATCATCATTTTGGACGAGAGTGTCGACATTGTGTGGGCAGCGTCCAAAATGACTAAGTTCTTCCATCACGAAAGCTGTGGCAAATGCACACCCTGTCGTGAAGGAACCTACTGGTTGGACAGAGTGATTGACCGCCTCATGGCGGGTAAAGGTCAACCCAACGATGTTGATTTGATTAACAATATCGCCAAGAATATGGTGGGTGTTACCCTCTGCGCGCTAGGTGACTTTGCGGCAAACCCAATTTTGTCAACCATTAAGCATTTCCCGGAAGAATTCAAGGCGTATGCTCAGGCGCAGGCGGGCATAGAAGAAAAGAAGACTGCCTCGCCAGCGGCACGCACAGCTAAAGGCAATGAGCCTGGCACACCACAGGGACGTGCCGGACGACACAGTCCGGCAACCTCCACGCCTGCTGGGGATTAATGCATGACTGATGAGTTCAAGTCTATTTCTGCCGAGAATCAATCTTCAACCGAAGATGACTTCAACGCAGATCTAGATGAGCAGCAGCAAATTACTCTGAGCACTGATGGCGAGTTTGCCTTTGAGGCTGATACAAGTAACAAGGGATTTTCGCTTAGTGCGCTGTGGCAAAACCTTCGTCGGGCGTTCTTGCCGACACCCAAAGAGCGCGCTGCACAACATAACCGACGCATCAGCCGCTTAAGTAGTGCGATTGAATTTAGTCCTGACGCACCAACGAATTATGTACTTCGCGGTGAGTTATACATGGAAATCGGTGATTACGCATCAGCAGTTGTAGATTTCCGCCGCGCACTTGAACTAGCGACGGCGCAGGTTGAAAATGAAGATTGGGGCATCATTGCGCAAACAATGCAGGACCGCGCACAAGAGGGTTTAGCAGAGGCACAACGCCATACGCTATAATGCCCGTTCAGCAATGGGATTGTCGCGCGTGTGAAGATATTTCTAGAGGAAAGATATGGCGAATACAGTCAAAATTTACATTGACGATCAGCAATATGATGTCCCGGCTGGGATGAATTTGGTGGATGTCGCCAAGTTCTACGCGGATAATGACATTCCAGTTTTCTGTTACCACCCCAAGATGGAACCTGTTGGCATGTGCCGCATGTGTCTGGTGGAAATGGGCACAGTACAGCGCGACCAGAACACTAAAGAGATGCTGTTTGATGACGCTGGCAAACCACAGGTGCGCTGGATGCCTAAGCTGCAAACGGCTTGTACACAGCTTGTCAGCGATGGCTTGGTGATCCGCACCGGAACCAAAGTGGTTGAGGATGCGCGCCGTAATGTGGTCGAGTTTCTGCTAACCAGCCATCCTCTTGACTGCCCAATTTGCGATAAAGGCGGCGAATGCCCGCTGCAAAATCTAACGATGGAGCACGGACCGGGTACAAGTCGCATGTACTTCAACGATAAGCTGAAACTTGACAAGCATGTACCGCTTGGCGACTTGATTTATCTGGATGAAGAACGCTGCATTCAATGTGCGCGCTGCATTCGCTTCCAGGACGAAATTGTAGGCGACGATGTGCTGGCATTCAATGAGCGTGGACGTGCCCTGCAAATCATTACTAACAGCGAACCCGGCTTTGATTCCTATTTCTCAGGCAATACGACGGATGTTTGCCCAGTTGGTGCGTTGACAACTGCCGATTTCCGCTTCAATGCGCGTCCCTGGGAACTGAGCAGTGTACCGAGTATCTGCCCGCATTGCCCTGTAGGATGCAACACGACCCTGAATACGCGCCTTGACCGTGATTCTGGTGGACGTGCCGTTATCAAGCGTGTGATGCCGCGCCAGAACGAAGAGGTCAATGAAATCTGGATTTGTGACAAAGGACGTTTTGGACATCACTTTACAAACAGTGGTGATCGCCTTAAAGAGCCGATGGTAAGAAGTGCCAGCGGCAATCTGAACGTCACCTCATGGGGTGAGGCACTGCAAGCCGCCACCGATAAGCTAAAAGCCGCAGGCAGCGATGTCGCCGTGATTGCTGGCAGTATGATGAGTATCGAAGACCTCTATACAGTGCGCCAACTGGCAAACGGATTGGGCAGTACACGTTTAGGTGCATGGACGCCCACACATGCGGGCGCAGATATTGTCGCGCAGGTCGGTGTCGGTAAAGGGACGAACCTGAGCAAGTTGGGCAAGGGTGATGCGATACTCGTCATTGCTGCCGATCTTGAAGAAGAAGCTCCGATCTGGCGTCTGCACATCAAGCAGGCAAAAGATCGCGGAGCATACGTGGTCGTCGCCAATGCACGTCCCACCCGCATGGACGACTTTGCCAGCCACAGCATTACTTACAAATCCGGCACGGCGGTTGATGCGCTCGTACATCTTGACGCCGACATTGCCAAGAAATTGCAAGAGGCGACCAACCTCATCATTTTTGCGGGCGCGGAAGGCTTGACGCTGGACGGCAGCCGCGCGCTGATGCAGGCAGCGGCGAATTTCCTGATCGAGAGCGGGCACGTCGGCAAGCCAAACAACGGCTTGATGGCGACCTTCCCCGGCGCGAACGCGATGGGTCTGTATTACCTCGGCTACACGCCGGAGACGACCCGCGAGATTGCGAACAAGCCGCCGAAGGTGCTGATCGTGGCGCAGGCGGAAATTCTGGAAGACGACCCGACCGCGGCGCAGTGGCTGGATAAAGTCGAGACGATTATCACGCTCAGCCTGTTCCCCGACGACACGGCGCATAAGGCGGCGATTGCGCTGCCGATCCAGAGCTTCGCGGAGCGGGACGGCACGTTCACCAACGGCGAGCGCCGCGTGCAGCGGTTCTACACGGCGCAGGGTCCGATGGGCGAGGCGCTGCCCGCGTGGCAGATTCTGTCGCGCATCGGCGAGCGGTTGGGACAGGGGCGCGCGAAATTGTCGGCGGCGGCGGTAATGCTGGAAATCACACAGGAAGTGCCCGCTTTCGCCAACGCGCGTTACAGCGAGCTTCAGAAGGTCGTCAAGCAGTTCCCGCTGGTCGGGCGCGAAGACCTGTACTACGGTGGCACGGCGTATGACAACAAGGGCGGTCTCGGCGTGCAAATTCCGACGGCTGCCGACAGGGGTGAGACGGTCGCGCCGGGGAGCGTGACGACGCCCGCCGCGCCAAAGACGAAGAAGGGGCAGCTGCTCGTTGTTCCGGCGGTGCGTCTGTATAACCGCGAGACGATCTTCCAGCCGAGCGCGCTGGAACTCATGGCGCCGCGCATTCCACAGCCGTATGCTGAGATCAACAGCGCCGACGCCAAAACGATGAAAATTAAAGACGGCGATATGGTGCAGATTGCGGTCGAGAACGCGCAGCCCGTGCGCGTGCGCGCCCACGTCAACGGCGGCGCGCCTGCCGGTACGGTCGTGCTTCCGCGCCACCTGATGCCGGACGCGACGACGCCGCTGGCGATCAGCGTTGGTCAGGTGAGTAAAGTCGAGGGCTAATATGGTGAAGGCATTTCCGGTCGAACCCCTGGTGACGCCGCGCCGCCGGGGTATTCCGTGGAGAACCATCATCCCCATCGCGATCCTGATTCTGGTCGTGGTCGTGGTGCTGGTGATTCTGAACATCAACGCCATTATCGCGGCGGGGGACAGCGCCCTGCGCTTCCTGTTCGAGTACGACCAGCGCGTCGACCCGGCGACGATTGTCGAGTGCCGCGGGAACGCCGCGTGTACGACGATTCACGCGATCATTTTCTCGCTGATCGTGTTCTTCATCATCGTAACAGGGTTCGCCTACACAACGCTGCTGGAGCGCGTGCTGATCGCGCGGTTACAGCACCGCAGCGGACCCAACCGCGTTGGTCCATGGGGCTTGCTGCAACCTGCCGCCGACGGCGTCAAGCTGATCTTCAAAGAGGATATCGTCCCGGCGGGCGCGTATCGCCCGGTGTATCTGATCGCGCCGCTGCTGAAAGTGGTGCCCGCGCTGATCGTGATCGCCGTCATTCCCTTTGGTCCCGATCTCGTCGTGCCGTGGTTCGACGGCTTGTGGTATCGCGTGCCGCTGGGTCTGGCTGATCCGAACGTCGGCGTTTTGTGGATTCTGGCGATCACCAGCATCGGCACCTACGGCGTCGTGCTTGCAGGCTGGGCGAGTAACAATAAGTACGCGATGCTCGGCGGGATGCGCGCGACCGCGCAGATGCTGAGCTACGAGCTGAGCCTCGGCTTGACGATGGCGGTGCCGATTCTGATCGCGGGCAGCATGAGCATTGGCGACATTATCGGGCAGCAGCGGTTCATCTGGGAGTGGTACATCTTCCAGAATCCGCTGGCGGCAGGCATCCTGTTCATCGCCCTGCTGGCGGAAGTCAACCGCGCGCCGTTTGACCTGCCCGAAGCCGAGCAGGAACTGACCGCGGGGTTCATGACCGAGTACAGCGGGATGCGCTTCGCCGCGTTTATGATGGGCGAATATCTCGGCATGATCGGCATTAGTATGATCTTCGCGTCGCTGTACCTGGGCGGCTACCGTGACACCCCGTCGCCGGATGGGAACCAGGCCCGGCTCGAAACCCTGGCCCGGTCGCCGCACCTGGCCGATCGGCTGCCCTTGCGGCGTGGTGATGGTGTACGCCGCGTTAAAATCGAGAATCCGGTTCGCCTGGATCCGGTAGAGCGGCTGCGTCTGCCCCTCATCCGCGAAGATCGTCACATCTTCCCGCAGCCGGAACGCCTTTTGCTTCACATAGGCCACCAATTGCCCGCGCGCATCGCTCATCCGCACCTGCGGATTGATCGCAAGGATCTTGAAGGACAACTCCAGCGGGTAGTTGAGCATGCGGTCCCCTCCCTGCTATGGTCGCGCCGGCCCGAAGTGCTTGCCGGAACAGGCGAATTGATCGTCGCACCCTACATACGCCCGCGCCCCCGCCGATGTTTCACCGTCCGGGAGATTGGGAGGACTGCATGCCCGCCG
>CALMZT010000982.1 GCA_937870805.1 uncultured Chloroflexota bacterium | reverse complement strand
CCACCATTGGCGGCTAGCACGGGCGTGCCTTCTGGCGCAGCAAGATCTACGCCTGTGTTCCATGAGCTAAAACCCTGCATCCATGTATAGCTGTTCAGCGGCGGCACCCATACCGTTCCACTTCCGCGCAGCACCGGACCACAGCTTCCCGCTTCACCGGGCGCGAACGTCACGAAGTTACCCGTCACGCCGCCAATAGTCGCTTGTTCTTCCGTGATCGGGGGTGTCCACGCAATTTGTTCACCTACACCTCCGGGGATAAAGAAGTGTGTGCCGCTGGGGGGGACTGTATCGGGATTCATGCCCGCCAACTGCGGATTATATTCCGATTCCAGCACGACCAGAGGGTCGCTCACGTCATACTGGGCAATGTAATCGGTGAGTGTTCGGCTGCTGCCCGTCGTGCCCTGAAATAGGTACACGCCATCGACAGGCGGAATGTACAACACATCGCCGGGGCGCAGCGTCCACACGATGCGGCGGTCATTCGACCAGGCAACAGTTTCAGGCTGTAAGCCAAAACGTGCTGCGATGCCGTTGATCGTATCGCCGCTGACTACTGTGTACTGTTCGACCTGATTGCGTGGGCGATCTGGAACGAAGGTAAAAGGATCATAACGTGCGCGTGCGGCGGCATCGAAGGCGGCTTCCTGCGCGACAGGCGCAATAGGGGTGCTCAGCAACACAGCGATGTTACCGGGAACGACAGGCGGCAGCACGCCGTCCACCTGCACTTGCGTCGGCAGGATTTCGCCTTGCGCCTCCGTCGTTGGCGAGGGGGTTGCAGGAATATTCGTTGGGACCGCCGTCAGCGACTCTGCACTCGGCACAATATTAGATGGGTTGTCCGGTGTGAGAAAGATGGCAAGCGTTGCCAGCGTGAGCACGGCTGCGACGACAAGACTCAGCAGCCCAGCCATGCGCCGCCATGCCGGGATTGTATCTTTATGGAAATCCTCAGGGCGAATGGTGACTGAGGGGTTGGTATCCGCCAACGGGTCAATCGGCGGTTCGTTGCCAAACGTCATAATCAAAGCTCCATCGTTTGCGGCAGCGCGTTATCATAATCCCCGCGTCGGGCAAGCGACAAGGGCGCGTAGGGTAAACGTAGGTTAAAGGGATAGCCTTGTGTATGTCTTTTGAGACGCTTCCATGACTAAAGTCATATGCAGGATTTAGTGCATTTACAGTTCAGATTCGTTACCATTGAGTGACATACTTCCCACACGTAAACGTGGGGGCTTCTACTCTCAAACAGGGCTGCACCTCTTTTGAGGGAGGTGTCTGATGACCCCTCAAGTAGTATACGCTGATGCCCCAGCGTTAAAGACTGGTTCTCGCCTTAGGGGCGTTGAACATTTTACGCAACCCACTTCTGGTTGCAACTGCCGCTGTTCAGTTTTAAGGTGCGCCGTACTGGACGCCCACCGGACGATGCCGTCGCGTGAAGGCTTTTTGTCCAGTCGAATGGCAAAGGAGTGTAGCACCATTGAACTCAAAAGACAAATGCTTGCGCCTGATATCCCCTGACCTCAAGGTCAGGGTTTTACGGCGCTTTTCGATAAATACATCCACTTCTTAATGGCGACACTTAATTATGCACATCGAACGCTCTCGCACGGGACCGAATTTCCGACGGCGGCGCTCTGGTTGCCTATCTACGCTCATGCTGATGGGTCTTCTGGTCGGCACGGCGACGCTTGCCTGGAACTGGGTGTCCGGCTGGCTCAACTACGCCCCGCGCGTGGTCAACGGCAGCCTGTTTGCGGCGCAGGCAGCGTTTGATCGCGGCGATTTAGACACAGCCATCGAAATCGCACGTCAAGTCCTCAATGCACAGCCGGGAGATGTGGAAGCGCTGACATTTTTAGCGCGCGCGCTGATTTATCGCAGCTACAGCGATTATGATCGTGCGGTAGATCGTGAAGTGGCGCTGGAGTTGACAACGGAAGCCATCGCGCAAATGCCCACAAATCTTGACTTGTGGGCGATTCATGCTTTTACGCTTCAAGCCAACGACCAACCGAACGCGGCGGCACAATCCGCAAACCGTGTTTTAGATACACAGCCAAATCATACGCTGGCGCGGCTGGCGCTGGCGTTGGCTTATGGCGGTGTTGGGGGCTTCGATGTGGCGCTGCGCGAGATGCAAAACGCCGCACGCCTCACCGGCTATGAACTCGACGTACAGCGCGGCTTGGCAATCACCTACAGCGACCTGGGGCGCTATCCAGAAGCGATTGCGGCGGTGGAACGTGCGATTGACATCAATGATCGCCTGATACCCTTGTACTTTGAGCGCGCACTCTATGCGCTGCAAATTGGCGACGCAGACTCGGCAACCGTCGCCTATTTTCAGGTACTGGCGTATGACCCGAACAACGTCAAGGCACGACTGAGGTTGTGTGAGCTTTCCAGCATGATGCGAGAACGTCAACCGGCGCTGACTTACTGCCGCGAAGTCACTGAACGCGCGCCGAACTGGTCGGAAGGCTGGTACAGGCTGGGGCGTGAATACTTTTTGCAAGGCGACTTTGCCGCCGCGCAGGAAAATCTCCATCGCTGCTCCACGCTGCAAACGCTGCAAAATGTGCCCATCCTGGAACGCCGTTTCGAGTGCTGGTATTTACAGGGGCAGGCGGCAGAGATTTTAGGGGACTGTGAGGCGCTGCTGGCGACGTACAACGAGTTTCTGGCGATGGCAGCCGACAGCGGACTTCAGCAGACGTGGAGTTATCCGCCCGAAGGTCCGCCGATGTGCGTCAATCAAACAGGAACACCTTAGAATCAAAATTGGGGAGCATATTCGCTCCCCGATAGATTTCATGTGCAGGTCAATTTCATTCCAGCGTGTACGAGCCGCCGGGGTCAAGCACAATCGGCTGTGTGTCGGTTTCGCTGCTAACACGGTTTGCCCAATCGCCTGCATTTTGGGAGATCATGTCAAATGTGTTGTAGTGGATCGGAAACGCATATTTCGGGCGCAGCCATTTGATCGCCTGAATTGAATCGGCGGGTCCCATCGTGAAGTTATCGCCAATGGGCAGGAAAGCGATGTCAATTTTACGTTCGCCGATCAACTGCATATCGGAGAATAGCGCGGTATCGCCCGCAAAATAAATACGCTTATTGGCGGCTTTCGTCGTGAGCAGGAAACCACAGGCGACACCGCCGTAAGAACCATCGGGCATCGACGAACTGTGGAATGCGACTGTAAACTTGCAGTGAACGAAGCCATGATCGTAGCCGCCGCCGGGGTTGCCTTGATGTACATTTTGCAGCCCCTGATGCATCAACCAGTTGCCCACTTCAAAATTGCAGACCACCTTCGCGCCGCTGCGCTTGGCAATTTGCACCGTATCCCCTGTATGGTCGCCGTGACCGTGCGAAAGGAAAATAATCTCTGGGTTCAGTTCGCTGGGTCCAGCAGCAGCTAAGGGATTGCCCGTGAGAAACGGGTCGATGACGATTTGATGTCCGTCAATGTCCATATGAAAGGCGGAGTGACCAAGCCAGGAAAATGTCACACTCATTATTATTCTCCGAAAAAGCTATCGTCGATGGAGAGAGTTGTATTGTAAC
>CALMZT010000981.1 GCA_937870805.1 uncultured Chloroflexota bacterium | reverse complement strand
GCCCTTGTTATGGTGGGCGCGGTGTATGCTTCGAATAACGGCGGACAAAAAGCAAGTGTGATCTGGCTGATCACGAGTTATGGTGTGATCACCATTGGAGAATTATTATTAAGCCCGATGGGATTGTCATTAGTTTCTAAATTAAGTCCCGTTCGTATTACTTCTTTGATGATGGGCGGCTGGTTCCTCGCCACATCCATCGGTAATAAATTATCCGGTGTCTTATCAACCATGTGGGACAATTACAATCACAAAGCAAATTTCTTTTGGCTGAATTTTGGTTTACTAATGCTTGCCACGATCATGTGCTTTTTGATGTTGAAGTGGTTGAATAAGATCATGAAGGAGAAAGGGGTGAAGTAAAGCTGTTAGCTATTAGCTATTAGCTTTAAGCCGTTAGCCAATGCAAAAGACCTATCACAGGGGTACAGAGGGATGGGAGATACAGGGAAAAGCGTGTGAAAAAGCTGTAGGGACAAGGCGCACCTTGTCCCAACATAATTTCTCTGCGTGCTTAGCGGTTAGTTCACCTTCGCCGGGTAAACCGCTTTTGCCAACTGTTCTTCCTGTTCCACCAGGGCGCGGATAGCCGCCAAACCCTGATTCCAGAAATTGAGGTCGGTCAGGTCAACACCGATTTTTGCCAGTATATTTTCCGGCCAGTCGGCGTCACCGGTTGCCAGCACCTCGATAAACTGTGGCACAAAAGCCGAACCACGTTCCTGGTACAGATTGAACAACGCCAGCACCAGCAGTTCGCCAAACGCATAGGCATATACATAGCCCGGCGTCCCCAGGAAGTGCGGGATGTAGCTCCACCATAGCTTATAGTTGTCGGTGAGCGTTACGCTCCCATTGAACATCGCGTTTTGCGTCTCGTACCAGATTTCACTCAGGCGCTCAGTGCTCAGTTCGCCTTCATTACGGCGCGCGGTATGCATCCCGTCCTCAAAGCGGTTCATCGAAATCTGACGGAACACCGTCGCAAAGCTGTCCTCGATCTTGCCCGCCAGCATCGCCAACTGCGCTTTTTTATCTTTCTCATTGCTCATTAGTTCGTCAAACACCAGCATTTCACCGAACGTCGACGCCATCTCCGCCGTCGTCAGCGGGGTGTACAGCCCGTACAAACCCTGCGCTTCCGCCGAGAGATACATGTGCAAGCCATGTCCGAGTTCATGTGCCAGTGTTTGCACATCGCGCGCCTTACCCGTGTAGTTCAGGAACACAAACGGATGCGCCGACGGCACAGTCGGATGCGCGAACGCCCCACTCCGTTTATTGGGCATCAACGCCGCGTGAATCCAGTTCTCCTCGAAGAAGCGCTGAGTGATTTCGCCGATGCGTGGGCTGAACTGCGTGAACGAGCGCAGGACCATCTCCTTCGCTTCTTCCCACGTATATTCACTTTCGCTTTTGAAAGGCAGTGGTGCATAACGGTCATAGTCCGTCAGTTCATCCAAGCCAAGCAGTTGGCGCTTGAGGTTGTAGTGCCGTGCTACGATGTCATAATTGGATGTGACCGCTTTCACCAGCGCCTCAACCACCGCGTCGGGCGCTTTGTTGGACAGATTGCGTGACGAAATCCACGAAGCGAACTTGCGCCGGGAGTCTTCCGCCGCCTTATCCGCCGCCAGCACATTGAATACATACGTCAGTTCCATGCTCTTGCTTTTCAAGGCGGCGGTGACTGAATCGGAGGTCTTCTTGCGTACCTCACGGTCAGGGTCGTACAATTTTGACAGGATTTGTGATTGGTTCAACTGCTGACCATCGTACTCAAAACGTAATGCGCCCATGATCTGCGTGAAGAAGCGATTCCACGCGCTCCGCCCTGTTACCGACTTGTCGATCAGCACTTGTTCGACTTCTTCAGTCAGTTGATAAGGCTTAAAGCGGCGCTTCGATTCGAGGTAATGACGATAGGGCGTAACCGCCGGGTCAGCCAGCAGTTCTTCGACGTGCCCATCGTCGGCGTTATTCCATTCGAGGTCAAAGAACACCAGTTTCTGTTCCTGCTCTGAGTCCCATTCGGTGATTTTCTGCAACAGCGCGCCATATTGTGGGTTGTTAGTATCCGTCGTGTACAACAGCGATACAAACGAGCCAATCCGCCCCGATTGGTCAAAGACCTGTTCTAACTCACGCAGTGCCTCTGCCATCTCCGTCGCTGGCAGCGTAGCGACCTTGCCCTTGTACTTCGTCGCCACATCATCAATCCGCGACGACAGCGATTGCATGTCGGCTTCCATCGCTGTGTCGTCAATGCCTTTGTAGAATACTGACAAGTCCCAAACGACATTTTCCGCGCCTGTGACTTTTTCTGTAACCATATCTGCCATTGCTGTTATCCCGCTTATCTTCATGGTAGGTGAAGGGATTATAGCGAATCGCCCCACAGTTTTTCAAATTTAGTTGAATGTGTAATATTTGCAACGTGCGTAAAGAGTGAAAAACAACGAGCAACAAGCAATGAGTGAAAAACTAATTGCCAAAGTAGGTTGAAGTACAAAATTGAGAATACTCGTAGGGGAGCACCCATGTGTGCTCCCTAAAGATAGGTAGACATATATAAGTTTGCAGGTAACTACTCAGGGGAATTGTATCGTATGAGAAGATAAAGCGTTACAATCGGGATATGGACGAATTAGCACGTAAT